>CAMJXZ010000011.1 GCA_946409855.1 uncultured Clostridia bacterium
AAATACGTGTGGCGGCTGTGCCTGCTGGACCGGACCTGCCGCATCCTGCTGGAACGCGGGACCCCCATCCGGGTGCCGGTGCCGCTCCCGGACGGAAGGATTCTGTACCTGTCGGAAAGCTCCTTTTGCCTGCTGCCCGGGGAGGGCGGGGAGCCTGTGCCGCTTTCCGCGCCTTTTTCCCCCGCCGGTTTCCGGCCGGTGCTGTCTTTGGACGGGCGGTACGCGCTGGCGGCGGGGCACCGGGGCGGGATGGAACTCCGCGTCTGCCGGCTGTGGCTGGACGGGGAGGAGCACCCGGAGGATCGGGAGGAAAACGCGCCCGCGGGCCTCTCGGACGGGCTGTACATGGACCTGTCCCCGGACAAAAGGACGCTCATCGCCCCGGGCGCCGGGGCGGACAGTTATCTGGTCTGCGCCACGAACGGCCATGTGCCGGGGCTCTGGCGGCTGACGGTCCGCGATCACCGGCTGCGCTATGAACAGATCCCCGTGCCCGGCCCCGTCACGGAAGCGGGCGGGGAGACGGAGAACGGTTTACTGCTGCTGGCCGGGCCGGAGACCTGCCCGCCGGAGCCCGTGCTTTTAGCCGGCGGGGCTTTCCGGCCCCTGACGGCTTCCCACAACCAATGGCTTTCGGACGCGGAAACGGCGGCGCCCGTCCTGCTCCGTGCCCCGTCCCTGGACGGCCGGGCGGAGCTGAGCGCCTGGCTTCTGCGCCCGACGAGCCCGGCGGAAAAGGTGCCCCTGCTGGTCTGGGTGCACGGCGGCCCCTCCGGCTGCTGGACCAACGGGTTCAATCTGGAAGTGCAGGCAGCGGTCAGCCTGGGCTTCGCGGTGCTCCTGCCCAACCCGCGGGGCTCCACCGGCCGGGGGGACGGATACGCCGACCCGGCCCACGCCTTTGACGGCGGCGCCGCGCAGGACATCCTGATGCTTTTGGATGCTGCGCTCCGGGCATACCCTTGTCTGGACGGGGACCGCGCCGGGGTGCTGGGCGGCAGCTACGGCGGCTTCATGGCGGCCTTCCTGGCCGGCCATACCGCCCGCTTCCGGGCGGCGGCGGTGATCAAAGGGGTCACCAACTGGCTGTTCATCCATTTCAACTCTTCCCAGGGCGGCCAGCCGATCCTGGAGGAATACCGCGATTTTCAGGATTTCCAGGTGGATACCCTGCGGAATTCCCCGGTCTTTTCCGCCGGGCAGGTGCGCATTCCCGTCCTGGTGATCCACGGCGAAAAGGACCAGCAGGTGCCGGTGGAAAACGCGCACCAGTACTATACCGCCCTCAAGGACTGCCATCCCGGCCTGCCCGTCCGGCTTATGCTGCTGCCGGACTGCTGCCACGCCATCAGCCGGGACAGACTGTCCGATTACCTGACCGCGCAGAAGGAAACGCTTTCCTGGATGGTCCGGTACGTGCGGGACGGGGAGCCGCGCAAGAGGTGAAATATGCGCTTTGATCATTACGCCCTGTATGATGAGATCACGGAACAGCTCCGGGCCTGGACCCGGAAGTTCCCGGGCATGTGCCGGCTTTCCTCCATCGGGAAAACCCGGGAGGGCCGGGACATTCACCTGCTGACCGTGACGGCCGGGGGCGACCCCGCGGAAAAGCCCGGCCTGCTGGTGGACGGCAACCTCCATTCCGGGGAGGTGGCTTCCTCCATGGCGGTGATGTACATCCTGGACAGGTGGCTGTCCGCCTATAAAAGGGACCCGGAAATCACCCGGATGCTCCGGGAAAACACGGTCTACGCCATCCCGCGCATCAACGCGGACGCCGCCGAGGTATACCTGACGACGCCCAGGACGCTGCGGGGCTCCACCGAGCCCTATTATCCGGAGGAAAGTGGCCTGCAGCCTCAGGACCTGGACGGGGACGGGGAGATCCGGCAGATGCTGGTCCGGAACGACGCCGGCCAGTGGAAAAAATGCCCGGACCATGAGAACATCCTCCTGCCCAGAAAGCCGGAGGAGACCGGCGGGACCTGGTATACCCTGCTTCCGGAGGGCCTGTTTTCGGGAGACGAGGCCGCCCGGAAGGAACTGCGGGCCGCCCGTCCCCGGGAGGATCTGGACCCGAACCGCCAGTTCCCCTTCGCCTGGAAGAAGGACTACCCGGACCCCGACCGGCCCACCAGCGGCCCGGAACCCCTGCATGACGCGGAGGTCAGAGCGCTGTACGATTTCGTGATGAGCCGGCCCAACATCGCGGCCCACATGAATTTCCATACCTACGGCGGGCTGCACATTTCCCCGGCGGTCTTCTGCCCGGACGAAAAGACGGACCCGGACGACGCGAAGACCATGCTGCGGCTGGGCCGTTCCATGCGGGCGGCCACCGGCTACCGTTCGGAGGGCATCTTCCCGCCGGACGCCGAAGACATCGCCCCCGGGAGCTATACCACCTGGGCCTACTACGAGCGGGGCATCATGTCCTTTGTGACGGAGCTTTGGGATTTCCATTTCCAGGCGGACCCGGACCGGCCGGAAAACTGGAGCATGTTCTTCTCGGAATCCGACGAACAGACCCTGCGGGAAGCGGAAACGGCCCAGGCCTGGGATGCCCGGGTCAACGGGGGCCGGGGCTTCGTTCCCTTCCGCCCCTTTGTTCACCCGCAGCTTGGGCAGGTGGAGCTGGGCGGCTGGGCGGAAAAGTTCTGCCGGCAGAACCCGCCGCCGCACCTGCTGGAAGGCGTCTGCGAAAAAGCATTTTCCGCCGTCATGGTGCTGGTCCGGGCGATGCCCCGCCTTCGTCTGTCTCCGCTGTTTATCCATCCGGCCGGCCCGGATACGTTCGAGCTGTGCGTCATGATGTCCGAAACCGGCCTGCTGCCCACGGGCGGTACGGAGAACGCGGAGAAAAAGGGCCTGGCAGACGGGCTGACTGTGACGGTCCGCGGCGCGGAGGCCGTGGGAGACTATCCCCGGAAACTGGCGCCGATGCACGGCTTTGCCATCCAGGTTTTCCATGTGACCGTTCAGGGAAAGCCCGGGGACGAGGTGACCGTCACGGTTTCCGGTGTCCGCTGCGGGCGGAAGGAAGCCCGCTTCGTGCTGCCCAAGGCTGACCCTTCTGATGTATCCGGGGAGGTACGCCCATGAGTGATGTCCATCTGCCGGAACCTTTCAGCCTGGAAGAGTTTGCCCCCGTTTCCGCGGAAAGGGAGCATATCCTCTTTCTGAACGGGCGGGAGGTTCCCTTCGTGTCCGTCGCGGAGGACTTTGTTTTCCGTTCGCCGGACGGCGCCCCCGAGGCGTCCCTGTTCGCCTTTTCCTACCTGGCGCGGACGGGGGAAAAAGACCGTCCCGTCATGTTCCTGTGGAACGGTGGGCCCGGCTCCGCCACCTCCGCCCTGCACCTGGAGTGCTTCGGCCCCTGGCTGATCCAAAGGGATGAGGCGGGAAGGCCCGTGTACGGCCTTTCTGACAACGCGGACTGCCTGTTGGACGTGTGCGACCTGGTCTTTGTGGACCCGGCCGGGGTGGGGCTTTCCCGGGTGCTCCGGCCGGACAAGCGGCAGAAGTATTATTCCGTCGACGGGGATGCCCGGAGCACCGCCTTCCTGATCATCGAATGGCTGCGCCGGCACGGCCGCTGGAACAGCCCGGTGTATCTGACCGGGGAAAGCTACGGCACCGTCCGGCTGTGCCGGGTCGTCGCGGAGCTGGGCAGAAGCCCCTATTCGGAAAGCAGGCTGGTGCCGGGGATCCCGGTCCGGGGGGCGGTGCTGATCGGCTGGGCGGCGGGGGACAGCGGGCAGGAAAAGATCCTCTCCATGATGCCCGCGATGGCGGCGACCCGGTGGTATCATCTTACGGAAAAGCCCTGCCCGCAGGACGCGTTTGTCCGGGCGGCCTGCGCGTTCGCGAAGGAAACCCTTGCCCCCGCGCTATCGCAGGGAGAGGCGCTTTCCGGGCAGACGCTCCGGGCCTGCGCGGCGGAACTGGAAAAATACACCGGCCTTTCCGCCGGGTACTATGCGGAAAACGGGCTCCGGCTGGCCGCCGAGGACGATTTTAGGACCGGGTCCCTGCCCGGCTATACGCTGGACCTATACGACGCCCGGCTCAAAACCCCGGCGGGCGAGCCTTACCGGCTGCTGGGCGGGGACAACGTGCCGCTGCTGGTGATGAACGGGCTGCTGCTGCCCCGCCTGGGCGTCGACACGGCCCGGGTCTACTATACCGGGAACCTGAACGTCCACGCCCTGTTCCGGATGGAAACGGAGGACGTGGGGGAATACCGGCGCACCCATATGGAATGTCTTAAGGACGGGCTTTCGCGGACGCCGTCCATGAAGGCGCTTTTCGCCAGCGGGCTGTACGACCTGTGCACCCACGCCGGCAATACCCGGGCCGTGGTGGAACAGGCCGGCCTGCCGGAAGAACGGGTCACGGTCCGGGAGTACCCGGGCGGCCACGGCGTGTATTCGTCGGAGGAAGGGAAAAAGGCCTTTCTTTCGGACGTGCGGTCGCTGCTGGGATAATCAATCAGAACGCGGAGGAACAAAAGGATGGATCATACAATCGTGCTCCTGGGGCGGGTCATCGACGCCGTCGGGGAGGAAGCGGTGGAAAACGGGATGGTGGTCGTCCGGGGCGAAACCATCGGATACGCCGGGCCGTATGACGAAGCGCTGATCCCGGAGGGCGCGGAAAGGCTGACCTGCGAAGACGCGACGATTATGCCCGGCATGATCGACGCTCACATCCACCTGACCGGCGCGGAAAGCGTGCACCGAAGCGGGGACACCCCCTACGACCTGCTGCTGACCAGCGTCCGGGACCTTGGCGACCTGGTGGACGCCGGGGTGACCGGGGTCAGGGACATGAGCGCCTTCGGCAGGGTTCTTCGGGACGCTGTCCGGAAAGGGAACATCCGGGGGCCCCGGATCATGGCGGGCAGCCGGGTGCTGAGCATATCCTCCGGCCACTGCGACTCTGACCCGTTCCGCCCCGTCGATCAGTGCAACGAAGAGGACCTGACGGGCTTTATGATGGACGGGCCGGAGGCATGCTACAAAGGGGTCCGCCGGCAGTTCCGGGAAGGGGCGGAGTTCATCAAGATCTGCGCCACGGGCGGCGTTTCTTCAGCGGTGGACGATTACAACGACCAGGAGTTTTCCGAAGAGGAGCTCCGGGTGATCATCGGGGAAGCCCACCGGCACAATACCTATGTGACCGCCCACTGCACCGGGACGTCTGGCACCAAGGCAGCCCTGAAGGCCGGGATCGACGGCGTGGAGCACGGGGTGATGCTGGACGAGGAATGCTGTGAGATCATGCGGGAAAACCATGTGCCGCTGGTCACGACCCTGAGCGTCTCGCTGGGACTGGCCGATATGAAGAACCTCCCGGCTCACATGATGCGAAAGGCGCAGGGCGTCCGGGAGCACGCGATGCATTCCTTCCGCCTGGCCCGGCAGTACGGGCTCACGGTGGCCCTGGGGACGGACTATTCCAACAGCGAGAACACCCCCTTCCGCCACATCGGCCAGGAGTTTTACAGCCTGACCCGCTGCGGCTATACCCCGATGGAAGCCATCAGGGCCGGCACGGCCAACGGCGCGAAGCTGATGAAACGGGAAAAGGAGCTGGGCACCCTGGAAGCCGGCAAGCTGGCGGACCTGCTGCTGGTAAAGGGGGACCCGCTGCGGGACATCCGGGTGCTCTCGGACGCGGAGAACGTCCAGCTGGTGCTGATCGGCGGGCAGGTGCTCAAACGCGGCCCGGAGGTGCGCCATGTCCTATGATTTTGAGACCGTCGTCCGGCGGGGGCCGGAAAACCTCAAGCAGGCGTTTACGCCCAGGGAGGTGCTGCAGGCCGGCCTGGTCAGCTTCGACGGGGCCGAGCCGGACTATCCGACCGCCCCGGTGATCCGGGAAGCGGTGGCCCGCCTGGCGGAAAACGGCCTGTTCGGCTTCACCCTGGCGGATGACTCCTACCGGGAGGCGGTGCGCTGGTGGATGGAAAACAGCCGGGGCGTCCGCATCGATCCCGAATGGATCGTGCCGACGCTGGGCACCATCCACGCCCTTTCCTCGGCGATCCGGCTGCTGGTGCACGAGGGGGAGCAGATGCTGGTGATGCCTCCCGTCTACAACCGCTTTCAGCAGGCGGCGGACCGCCTGGGCAGGAAAACGGTATTCTGCCCCCTGATCGAAGAGGATACGCGCTACCGGATGGACCTTGACCGGCTGGAGGACATCCTGCGCGCGAACCCGGTCCGTCTGATCGTGCTGTGCAACCCCCACAACCCCATCGGCCAAATCTGGCGGGAGGAAGAGCTGCGCGGGCTGTTGGAGCTGGCCGTCCGGTACGACGCGCGGATTTTTTCGGATGAGATTTTCGCCGACAACTGCTATCAGGGCCTGCGCTGCCCGAGCCTTTTGTCCCTGCCGCAGGCGGGGGACCGGGTGCTGGTATCCACGTCCCTGGGGAAGGCCTTCGGGCTGACGGGGCTCAACCACGCCAACGTCCTCATCCCGGACGAAGCGCTCCGCAGGGACTTTGAGGACCGGCGGACCCGGGACCACTACGGCAGCATGGATCCGGCTGCCTACGCCTGCGTGAAGGCCGGCTACAGCCCGGAAGGGCTGGACTGGGTGCGGGCGTCCAACCGGGTGTGCGAAGAGAACATCCGCCTGGTCCGGCAGGCCCTGGGCAGGTTCGCGCCCTCCGCCCGCGTCTTTGGGGGTGAAGGCGCTTATGTGCTCTGGGTGGATATGAGGAGCAGCTTCCCGGACGAGGAAACCATGCTGGATTTCCTGGTACACCGGGCGCTGTTCCATGTGGACGGCGGCAGCGCCTACGGCGGGCCCGGCTGGTTCCGCATGTGCGTCGCCTCCCCGGCCCATTGCGTCCGGCAGGCGCTGGAAAGGCTGGAAAACGCCTGGAAGCACAGGACGAGCTGATCTGATCTTGCGAAGATGCGCATGGGTCAGGCGCAGATCCATATCGACAAGGACTTCTGAAAGGAGAATATCCCTCATGCTGCTGGTGGAAGAACAACAGGTCAGAACCCTTCTGACCCCCGAAAAATGCCTTTCCGCGATGCGCGCCGCGCTGACGGACCTGGAACTGGGCAAATGCGCCATGCCGGACCGGCTGATCTGCAGAATGCCCAACACGGCCGCTTTCGGCTTTATGCCGGCTTATACCGGGGCGTATTTCGGCGCCAAGGTCATCGCCGCCTACGCGCCCAACATGGGCACGCGGTACCCTTCCCACATCGGCTACGTGATGCTGTTTGAAAGCGAGCACTGCACCGTCTGCGGCCTGATCGAGGCGGGCTCCATCACCGAGGTCCGCACTGGCTGCGTTTCCGCCGCGGCGACGGACCTGCTGGCCCGCAAGGACGCCTCGTCTCTCTGCCTGATCGGGGCGGGGGCCCAGGCCCGCTCCCACCTGGCGGCCATCCGGCTGGTGCGGAAGCTGTCCGGCGTCCGGGTGTTCGACCTGAATCCTCCGGCGGCGGAGCGCTTCCGGGCGGAAGCGGAGGAAAAATACGGCCTGCCGGTGCAGGTATGCGGCAGCGTCCGGGAGGCGGCGGACGGAGCGGACATCATCTGCACCCTGACGCCTGCCAAAGAAGCCTACCTGACGCGGGACATGGTGTCGCCAGGCGCGCATGTGAACGCCGTGGGCACCTTCAGCCCCTCCACCCGGGAGGCCGCCTCCGACCTGGTGGCCGCGTCCCGCCTGTACTCGGATTACACGCCCGCCTGCAAAAAGGAAAGCGGGGAATACCTGATCCCCCTTTCGGAGGGGCTGATCGGCGCGGATCACATCATCGGCTCCGTCGGGGAGCTGCTGCTGGGCCGGGTGCCGGGCCGGCAGACGGACCGGGACATCACCCTCTTTGACGCCCTGGGCCTGGCCGTGGAGGACGTGGCCGCCGCGCGGCTGGTGTACGAGGAGGCGCGGAGATGAAGCGCTTTGAGGCGGAGCTGACCCCCGTGCGGGAGCCGGGCGGGATCGGACGGATGCACGTCCGGCTGACGCTTTTCGGCGCGGACGCGCGGGCGGGCGATGAGCTTGCCCGCATCCGGCGCCGCACGGTGGGCGTTCCCGGCGCGGAGCCGCTGGGAACGGCCGTTTCGGACGAACTGGGCGCGCTTCCCTTCGTCCTGAAGGAATGGGAGGAATACCCGGTTTGTTATCTGGGCGTGTACGCCGGCCGGGCGGCTAGGGGGCCGGTGGTGATCGAGTACGACGTCGCCGCCGGCAGCCGGCCGGATCACGGCCGCCACGGGCCCTACTTTGAATGGGCGGCCGAAAGCGGCGGCGTCAGCGGCCCGGGGTTTGCCTTCCTGATGGCGCCGGCCGGCTTTTCCGGGGCGCTTTCCCTGGTCTGGCACCGGGAGCGTCTGGAGGAGGGGGACCGCTGCGTCTGCACCTGGGGGGAAGGAAACCTTGCCCTGGACGGTCCCGCCGAGCTCCTGACCGATTGTTATTACATGCTGGGCCCGGTCCGGAGCGTGACGGAAGGGGAGTTTGGTCTCTACTGGCTGACCGAACCGGACTTTGACGCGCAAAGCCTCGCGGCCTTTACCCGGGATCTGTTCGCCCGCATGCAGGCTTTCTTTCTGGACGACCGGCAGGTCTACCGCGTCTTCATGCGCGAGGACCATACGGAAACCAGCGGCGGGACGGCGCTGCGCCGTTCCTACATGTTCGGCTGGAACCGGCGCCGGCAGGTCAGCCAGGTCAAACGGCAGATCCTGCTGGCCCATGAGATGGTGCACAACTGGCCGCACCTGAACGACGAACCCTACGGCGTCACCACCTGGTACAGCGAGGGGACGGCGGAATACTATTCCCTGCTGCTCCCGCTCAGGGCGGGGCTGATCAGCAGGGAGCAGGCGCTCCGGGAACTGCAGGAGCGGACGGACGCCTACTATACCAACCCGACCCGGCACCTGTCCAACATGGAAGCGGCCCGCGCCGCCTGGGAAGACCGGCGGGCCCAGCGCCTTTCCTACGGCCGGGGGCTCTTTTATCTGGCCGGGGCCGACCGGCGGATCCGGCGGGCAAGCGGCGGCCGGGTCTCCCTGGACGACGTCGTCCGCGCCCTGATCCTCAAGGACCGGCAGGGCGTAACGCTGGGCAATCAGGTCTATCTGGACACGGTGCGCGGGCTCTGCGGGCTGGATGAAACGGAGGCGCTTCACGCCATGTGCGAAGGGAAGGATTTCGCGCCCGACGCGGACAGCCTGGACGCCCTGTTCACCGTAACGCCGTACGATACCGCGGAGCAGGATACCGGCAAGCCCGCCGTGTCCTACCGCTGGGGGCTGCGGCGGGAAAGATAAGCCCTGCGCTCAGGAACCGAAGGCTGGAGGCATCCGGATGAAGCAGTTTACACCCGATGAAATCAAAAAGCTCAGGTATCTGTCCCGGCCTGTCTGGTCTCCGGACGGGAAGCTGGTCGCGCTGACCGTCACCGGGGCGGGCCCCAAAGGGACGCTCTGTCCGTCTGTCCGGGCGCTCAGCGCCGGAACGGGCGAAACGGTGTACCAGACGCCCGAAGGCGTGCCGGAAAGCCTGCCCCTCTTTTCGGAGGACGGCGGGCTGTACGCCCTGTGCGGCGCTTCCGGGGAAAAACAGGTCTGGCGCGTCTGGCCGGAACGGACGCAGATCACCAACCTGCGCCACGGCGCGGTCCGGTATGACCTGGCGGCCGGGCGCGTCGTCTTTGAAGCGGTCCTCTGGCCGGAAGAGGCTGCGGGGAACCTGGCCTTCACGGAGATGGACGAAGGGGAAAAAGACCGGTGGCTGAAAGAGCTGGACGGGCGTCCCTATGCGGCGGAGGAGCTTACGTACAAGCTGGACGAGTGGTTCGGCATGCGCAAGGGGGAGTACAGCCATATCGGTGTCCTGGATGAAAACGGCCCCCGCCTGCTTACGGAAGGGGCTGCCGGAGAGATGGAGTGCTCTTTCCCCGCCCTTTCGCCGGACGGGAAAACGCTCGCCTTCTTTGCCTGCACCAACAAAGGCCCCCACGGCCGGGAAGGGAAGCTGTTCGTGACGGATACGGGCGGCGGCGCGCCCCGGCCGCTGGGGGAAGGGATCCTGTTTGCGGACGGGCAGCCGCCCCTGTTTTCCCCGGACGGGCAGTGCGTCTGGGCGCTTGCCTCCCGGTCCTTTCCGGACGGCTGGTCCCAGGTGCTGGCCTGCGTCCGCCTGTCGGACGGGCAGGTCCGCTATTATCCCGACCTGACGGAGGACAGCGCCTGCTCCGGCGTGGGGGAGACGGTCGCCTGCCGGACGGAAAACGGGGACACGGGGCGCTGCTTCCAGGTGCATCAGGACCGGGTCTTTTTCCTGGACGCTTTTCACGGGCGTTCCCGGCTGTGTTCTGTTTCCCTCTCCGCCCCGGAAAGGGTGGAGGTTGTCCGGGATCAGACGGATGTGCAGGGCTTTTCCGTCAGTAAAAAGGGCCGGCTTGCGCTGCTGCTGGGTTCCTTCCGGAGCCCGGCGGAGCTTTATCTGGACGGGCGGCAGATGACGGACGAAAACGCCTGGCTCCGGGCGTACGCGCTGCCGGAAACGGAGGAATTCCATCTCCCTTCCGGGGACGGCCGGGCGGAGCTGACCTGCTTTTATACCCATCCCATCGGAAAAGCGGAACCGGCCCCCGCGGTGCTTTACATCAAGGGCGGGCCGGAGAACATGTATGCCCATGCCTATTTCCACGAGATCCACGCCCTGGCCGCGGCGGGCTTCGGCGTGCTGCACGGCAATCCCCGGGGCAGCGCGGGCTTTGGCCGCGCCTTCCGTTCGGGAGGCGTGTGCTGGAAGGACGAAGCGATGAACGACCTTGCGGACATGTGCCGGGAAGCCGTCCGGCGGGGCTGGGCGGACGCGCGCAGGCTGGGGGTGACGGGCGGCAGCTACGGCGGGTACATGACCCTCAAGCTGATCGGCAGGACCGGTCTGTTCGCCGCCGCCGCCGGGCAGCGGGTGCTGGCCAATCCCGGCACCTCCTACGGCACGGGGGACGTGGGCTGGGTCAGCGCCGCGGGGGAGATTCCCGCCCACTTTTCCATGTACGCCTACCTGCTGGACCGGGCGCGGGGCAGCAACGTCAGCCGGGTCGACAAAATCAATACGCCCCTGCTCCTTCTGCACGGGCTTTCCGACTACCGCTGCACCTTTGAGCAGGCGGAGCAGATGTTCGTCGCCATGAAGGAGCGCCGGCCGGAGGTCCCGGTGCGGCTGGTGATGTTCCCCGGGGAAAACCACGGCCTGACCCGGACGGGCAGCATCCCCCACCAGGTGCGGCACCTGGAGGAGATCATCACCTGGATGGAAAAATATTTATGCGGGGAGGCGGCGGAATGAAGCGTCTGATGACCCTGGACGACTGCTGCGCTCTGGAGCGGCTGAGCGGCGGGGACTGGCTGGCGGAGGCCGGCCTGGTCTGCTGGACTTCCGGAAGGACCGGCGGCGTAAAGGTCAGAAGCCTGCGGGACGGGACGGTGCGGACGTTCAGCGCCGGCGGGCAGGGGGAAAGCGACCCCCGCTTTTCCAGAGACGGGCGGTACGTGTGCTTTTTGTCTTCCCTGCCCGGAAAAGGCCGGCAGGTGTGCGCGGGCGACTTGCAAAGCGGTCTGGTCCGGCAGGTCAGCGCGATCTCCGGTGCCGCGACGGACCCCGTCTGGCATCCGGACGGAAGGCGCATCCTCTTTTCCTCGGCCCAGGGGGCGGGCGGACGTCCGGCCGGGGACGAGCCGGTGGTGATCGAAGACTTCCATTACAAGGTGGACGGCGCCGGCTTCATTCGGCCGGACGGACATGTGCAGCTCTTCCTTACCGACGCGGAAACGGGGGAGACCCGGCAGCTGACGGAAGGTCCGTCGGACTGGATGCACCATGCCGTTTCCCCGGACGGGCGGTATATCGCCGCGGTGGGCAACCTGAACCGCCCCCGGGAAGAGAGCATCGGCTATGACCTGTTTGTGATGGACCTGACGGAGGACCAGCCGTCCTTCCGCCAGATTTCCAAAGACCTGACCATGGTGTCCTATCCAAACCCCGTCCGGCCTGTGTTCACGGCGGACGGGCAGGCCGTCGTCATGGCCGTGCTGGACCCGGAGGCGGACCCGGCGCTGGGCTATCCGCCGGCGGTTTTGTACCGCTTTGCGGTGGACGGCGGGGAAGCCGTCCGGCTCTTCCGGGCGGATGAGCAGTGCTATCAGTGCGTCCAGTTCCCGTATAACGCCTTCTGCGGCCGGGGAATGGACAAAATGCAGCTGGACCCGGAGACCGGGGACATCTATTTCGTTGCCGGCTGGCAGGGGCAGGGAAACCTGTACCGGCTGCAGGCGTCCGGCGGGCAGAGAGCGGTGCCGGTGCGGGCGGGCCGGCAGGTGATCCACGGCCTGAGCCGCATCCAGGGGGGCCGGGCGATGATCGCCCGCGGGCAGGCCGACCGGCCGGAGGGCTATTTCCTGATCGACCTGAGGGGAGAAGGGGAAGAGCTGCTGGTGCAGTCCGCCGAAGAGGTCCTGTGGGACTGCGAGCTGGCCCGGACGGAGGACTTTTTCTTTGACACCCTGGACGGGGAAAGCCGGGTGCACGGCTTTGTCACCCTCCCGCCCGGGCTCAAAGCGGGGGGAAAATGCCCGGCCGTGCTGTATATCCACGGCGGCCCCCACCCGTTTTACACCTATGGGTTTACGGCGGAGTTTCAGGCCCTGGCCGCCCGTGGGTACGCGGTGCTCTGGTGCAACCCCCGCGGCAGCAGCGGCTACGGCCCCGTCCACCAGAACTACGCCCGCGCCACGGACGGCAGCGCCTATACGGACCTGATGCAGTTTACCGCCGAGGCGCTGCGCCTGTTTCCGGCGCTGGACGGAGACCGCCTGGCGGTGACCGGCGGCAGCTACGGCGGGTACATGACCAACTGGATCGCTTCCCATGCCAGGCGTTTCCGCGCTTATATCACCCAGCGGAGCGTCGTGAGCGATCTGATCGGGTACGCGTCTTCCGACATGCAGGGGTCCAGCAGGGCGTTTCCGAACTTTGAGGAATTCATGGCGGACGCCCTCCGGAAATCCCCCGTCGCGTACGCCGAAAGGATCGACCGGCCCCTGCTGATCCTCCACGGGGAGGACGACCTGCGCTGCCCGGTGGAAGGGGCGCATCAGCTGTTTACCGCGGTCAAGGACCTGCACCCGGATCTGCCGGTCCGGCTGGTGATCTTCCCCCATACCGCCCACGACCAGCCCGGCCGGCCGGACCTGCTGCGCCGTTACTATCAGGAAATGTACGACTGGCTGGACCGGTACGTCTGACCGGCGGATCAGGATACGGAAAGGAGCAATGCCATGCTGCAGGATATCGGGGAACGCTTTGACGCTTCGTTTCATCCCCTGCCGCCGCGCGCGCAGGACCCGGTGCTCTGCTTTGACAAAAGCAGCGTGCTGATCCGGGAAGCGCCGGAGGGGTTTGCCTTTCCTTTGGCGGAGGCTTTCCATCAAGGGAAGCTTACCTGGCTGTTCCGGATCGGGGAAACATCCTATTTTCTCCTGGACGGGCGGGAGCAGCCCGTCCCGGCGGGGTATTCCTTCGTTCCTCTTCGGCAGCTGCGGGCGCGGGAACCGCAGGCCCGGGCCTTCGCCGCTTTCACGGGCAGGCACCTGCATTACTGGTATACCCATCAGCGCTTCTGCGGCGCCTGCGGCGAAAAGACGGTCCCTTCCCAAGCGGAGCGGGCGCTCGTCTGCCCCGCTTGCGGGAGCGTCTATTACCCGGTGATCGCGCCGGCGGTCATCATCGCCGTCACGAAGGGGGACCGGATTCTGGTATCCCGCTACGCCAACCGCCCCTACCGGGCGATTGCGCTGCTGGCGGGCTATACCGAGATCGGGGAAACGATCGAGGATACGGTGCGCCGGGAGGTCATGGAAGAAACCGGCATCCACGTCAAAAACCTGCGCTATTTTGCCTCCCAGCCCTGGGGGATCGACCACGACGTGCTGATGGGCTTTTTCTGCGAGGCGGACGGGGACGAGCCCCTGCGCGTGGCGCGGGACGAGCTGGAGGAGGCCTGGTGGGCTTCCCGGGAGGAACTGAAGGACCTGCCGGATCACGCGTCCCTGACGCTGACGATGATCCGCGCCTTCCGGGACGGTTTGGTTCCGGAGAACGTCCCGTAAATTGGATACAAAACAAAAAAGGCGCGGCCGCTGCCTGAAATCAGGACGGCGGTTCGCGCCTTTTGTTGTTGGGGCGGATCTTCAATTTTCAATCCCGGACGATTTCCAGCGGGATCTGCGGGATCATGGGCGTCAGCTTTTCCGGCATTGCGGGCAGGCGGCCGCGGGGGGATTCCCCCAGCACCACCAGCGCGGCGCGGTATTTGCGGGCGTAGTCCGCGATGGTCTTTTCCACGTCCTGGGAGGAAATGATCTCCATCTCCGCGTCCGCTTCCCGGGCCAGGCGGTACAGGTCGTTCAGGGCGGAAGAAATGTCCGGGTTGCCCATCATCGTCTTTTCCCGGGTGCGCACGTGCAGCACCCTGAGCGGGCAGTTTTTTTCGTCCGCCCGTTCCCTGCCTCTCCGGATCAGCCTGCCGCAGCTCATCTGGTCGGTCACGCAGACCAGTACCGTTTCAGTTTCCGACATGACAGGATGTCCTCCTCAGCATTTTTCCCAGTAGGATACGAAGCGCGCGCAGGAGCGCACGTGCAGCCGGTCGCCCAGCTGCCAGTCCGGCTTGTCCAGGTTGGCGTCCAGGTACAGCAGCCGGTCGTCCTCTTCATTGGCCAGGTCGCCCACGCTCAGGCAGAAGGGGTAGTACATCACGCCCTCCCGTTCCACGGCTTTGTCCCCCAGGTTCTTGATGACGCCGGTGTACTCTTTCTGGTCGCTGCCCAGCGCGTTCTGGATGTGGCGGCGGTAGGCCTTGAGCGGGGCGATCAGCACGGAGGCCGAAAAGATCATCAGCACCCCGCCCAGGGCCAGCAGCACCATGGTCAGCACCTTCATCCGCAGGACGAACGTGACCACCCCGGCGGCCAGCAGCAGCGCGGCCGGCACATAGCAAAGCAGCCGTTCCTTCCTGATCTGCGCGCTCAGCGCCTGAAGGTCCTTTTCCTGATACATGGCGCACCCCTCCTGTTCCTGCTGATATTTTACCATCTTTGCCCGGAAAAGTACAGCCGCAATCCGGACAAAAAAGGGGCAGCGCCGTTTCCTGATGATACGGCGCGGTTCATTTCCTTTATCTGCCCGCTTTGCCCATGATGACGCCGACGAGCCCCAGCAGGGCGGCGGCGGCGATCAGATAATAGGCCCTGTAAAGCAGGAACCGGATGATTTTCTCCGTGTCAGTCTGCACGTACCGCGTGACCCGGTTCACGCTGTCGTCAGCAACCACCAGGTCATAGTCCCCGTACTTTCCCAGCGTGCTGCGGTAATCGCTGTAGTGGGAAAACTTGCTGCGCACCGTCGACAGCTGCCCGTACAGGGTAACCGGCACGCTGCCGTCATACCTTTTTTTGGAGGAAGAAGAATAGGATGAAGAACTTACGTCGTCATAGACCAGCGTGTTCCCCTTTGAATCCCTGGCCAGGTACAGGGAATGATAGGTCGTGGTGCCTTTATCGTTTTTTCCGATGGAGAATTTGCTTGTAGCGGTCACCAGATGCGTCGTTTCCACCGCTCTGAACTGCACCCAGCCGTCCAGGCTGTTCTGCTGGGCGCTTCCGTACACGGGAAACGAGGCCATATCAACGTGTTCCGCGGTTCCCTTGAAACGGTCGGACAGCAGGGTGCCGGAGATGCCCAGCACCAGCAGGAGCAGGGCCAGTTTTTTGAACGTTGAGCTTTTCAAAACAGGTTCCTCCTTTGTGCCCGGGGATGGTCCCCGGCGTTTCATCCTGCATATTGCTCCCCCAACAAATTCTTGAAACATCTGCAGCGTCATAAGGGGCGATATACTGCGTCATGAAAGCTTGCCGTACCTACGGGTACGCCTGCGCTTTCATTCCTTGTCTCTCACCCCTTCTGCCGCAGCATCCAGCTTCAAGAATTCATTGGTGGAGCAATAATAACGGAAGAAAGAAAAAAAGTAAATTTTTTCCAAAAAGGTATTGACTTTCTTTGACCTTTGATTTATAATACAGTCAACGATCAGGAAAGGATCGGGGCGGCTGATGACCACGGAATCAAAAAGAAACGTGTCCCGCGGGATACGATACGAATGGAGGATGTATTATGAGTAATCTGCTTCCGAGTATCTTTGGTGAAAATCTGATGGATGTTTTTGACGACTTTGACCGCAGCTTCTTCCGCGGCTTCCCGCAGCCGGAACGCGTGCTGTACGGCAAGAACGCGCAGCGCGTCATGAAGACGGACATCAAGGAAACCGAAACCGGCTATGAACTGGACGTCGACCTGCCCGGCTTCAGCAAGGACGAAATCAAGCTGGAGCTGGAAAACGGCTACCTGACCATCTCCACGGAAAAGACGCTGGAGAAGGACCAGCAGACCAAGGCCGGCCGGATGCTCCGGCAGGAGCGGTATCTGGGCACCATGCAGCGCAGCTTCTACGTGGGCACCCAGCTGACCGAGGAGGACATTCACGCCACCTTTGAAAACGGCGTGCTCCACCTGGATCTGCCCAGGAAGGACGCCAAAAAGGTGCCTGAAAAGAAATCCATCCGGATCGAAGGGTAATTCGGCAAACGCGCCGGCCGGCGAAATAACCGGCCGGCATCCCATCCCTCTTTTTTTCGCGCCGGGCCTTGGGACCCGGTTTTTATATTTCAAAAGTGGGCATATACGGAAGAAACAAGTCAAGATTTGATATAAAAGTGGGTAAATGATCATTCATATCAGTTTATATATTTATGAAAGTGGTATTTAATTCCCGAAACAGCAATTTTCCTTATTCTTTTTCCGGTTTTCCCCGCGGAGGGCCGCCCCGCCCCCCGAAACGATTCACTCCCGCCGGCGGCAGGGTGCTGTTCCGGCGGTTTGTTACATTCTTTTCACCGCCGCTTCATGTAAAAGAAAGACTTTTGAATTGACAAGGAAGCCGGTTTGCATGTACAATAAGGAAGGTATCAGAAGAGGATGCTCCCGAAAGGAGGATTGATTATATGAAGAAATTTTGTGCAGTACTGCTGGCCGTGCTGATCCTGCTGCCGGCCTGCGCCTGCCTGGCGGTGGATGAACCGATCGCCCCGGAATACGTCAAGGGAAAGATCAAAGCCGTGGTCGTCGCGGAAGAAGGCGCTTTTGTCTACGACGACTTTGACGAACATCTGGAGCCGGTGAGCGCCCTGCCCTACGGCACGGAAATCGAGATCAAGACCCTGGGCCTGGGCTGGTGCGCCTTTACCCAGCCGGACGTCAAGGGGAACCGCTACATCCGCACCAAATATCTGTCCTTCAGCGAAGCGCCCTACGGCAACCAGATCGCCATCGTTTTCCTGAAGCGGAGCAAGACCCTGCCGATGCACAAGACGGCGAGCACCAAATCCGGCAGCGTCACGAAGATCCCGGACGGCCAGTACGTGGTGATCCTGGAGCGGGGGGATACTTTCTCCCTGGCGCTCTGGGGCAAATACCAGGGATATCTGCAGAACGAGTGCCTGTCCTTCCGCGATTTCTGGGAAGACCCGGTGGAGAAAGCCGTTCTGAAAGATCCGATCAATCCGGACCGCCGCACCACGGTCAACATCCGTTCGGCGGACCGGACCAACGGCAACCGCCTCAAACAGTACCCGACCCTGCGCCCGCTGACGGTGCTGCAGATCAAATCCAACGGCTGGGCCGAGGTGGAAACCGAAGACGGCCTGCACGGCTACCTGCTGAATACCAACAAAAAAGGCGGGGAATGGCTGAACCTGGCGGAAGAGGAAGACGCTTTCGTGCCCGTGATCCACGCGGAAACGCCTGCGGAAATGCTGGAACGGCTGGCGGCGGAAGAAGCGGAACGTCTGGCCGAAGAAGAGGCGGCTCGCCTGGCGGAAGAGGAAGCGGCGGCCCAGGCGGACGAAGCGGCGGATTCCGCCGGGGAAGCGGAGCCCGCCGAAGAAGCGGACGAGCCGGCGCCCGGTGATCCGGAACCGGAATCAGACGAAGAATAAAAACGGATACGGCGCAGCGCCATCATCCCTCCGGGAAACGGGCGCTGCGCTGTTTTGTGTTCATATGGACGTTCCGGCGGCACGGGGATCCTGCGGCACGGCCGGATGGACGGGGCGCCGGAAAGGTTGGACGAATCATCAGGTTTTCTTGAATGAATACTTGTGCTTTTGGCAAAAAACAGATATAATAAAGCTATCTACATTCCCTTTCCAAAAGTTAAGGAGGTTTTGGCGATGGACTATCGGGAGCAATATTCAAGGTGGCTTAAACTGTTCGCGGGGATACCGGATACCATCCGGGAGCTCAAATCCATCGAGAACGATGAAAAAGAAAAGGAAGACCGCTTCTATACCGATCTTTCCTTCGGCACTGCCGGTATGCGCGGGGTGCTCGGCGCAGGCATGAACCGGATGAACATCTTCAACGTCCGCCGGGCAAGCAAAGGCCTTGCCATGTACTTAAAGCACGCCGGGATCGACCAGCGCGGCGTGGCCATCGCGTATGACAGCCGTCATTTCAGCGAGATTTTCGCCAAGCAGACCGCCCTGGTGCTGGCGGCGAACGGCGTGCGCGCCTTCCTGTTTGAATCCCTTCGTCCGGTGCCGGTGCTGTCCTATGCCGTTCGCCATCTGAATGCCGCCGCCGGCGTGGTCATCACCGCCAGCCATAACCCGCCCCAGTACAACGGCTACAAGGTCTACGCCGAGGACGGCGCCCAGCTGGGCCCGGAAGCGGCCGCCGAAGTGACCGGCTACATCCGTTCGCTGGATTATCCGGAATGCCTGCCGATGGACGAAAAAGAGGCGCTGGACAGCGGGATGCTCAAGATCATCGGCGATAAAGAAGTGGATGCCGATTACATCGCCATGATCAAGCGCCTGTCCCTGCGGCCCGAGCTGCTGGCCAAGGAAGGCCCGAACCTCAAAATCGTCTATACTCCCCTGCACGGCTCCGGCAATGTCCCGGTCCGCCGGATGCTGCAGGAGCTGGGCGTGACCCATGTGACCGTGGTCAAGGAACAGGAGCTGCCGGACGGCGCTTTCCCCACCGTGACCGCGCCCAACCCGGAAGATCCGGCCGCCTTCAAGCTGGCGATCCCGCTGGCGGAGAAGGTAGGCGCCACCGTCGTCTTCGGCACCGACCCGGACTGCGACCGCATGGGCGTCGCCGTCAAGGATAAAGAGGGCGTCTTCCATACCCTGACCGGCAACCAGATCGGCTGCCTGCTGCTCAGCCACGTACTGGAGAGCCGCAAGCTGAACGGCACCCTGCCCGAAAACGGCGCGGTGGTCAAGTCCATCGTGTCCACGGAGATGGCCAGGGCCATCGCGGCGGATTACGGGGCCACCGTCTTTGACGTGCTGACTGGCTTCAAGTTCATCGGCGAAAAGATCCAGCAGTTCAGCGAGTCCGGCGAATACACCTTCCTGTTCGGCTTTGAGGAGAGCTTCGGCTACCTGTCCGGCACCCAGGTCCGCGACAAGGACGGCGTCAACGCCTCCCTGCTGCTGACCGAGGCCGCCTGCGTCGCCATGTCGGAAGGCACCACCCTGTACGACAAGCTCCAGGAGCTTTATAAAAAGTACGGCTACTACACCGAAAAGGTCGTTTCCGTCACCCTGCCGGGCAAGGACGGCGTCCAGAAGATGAAGGACATCATGGCCGGCCTGCGCGAAAATCCCCCCAAGGAGCTGGCGGGCCTGTCCGTCGTGGCCGTGCGCGATTATCAGACCGGTATCCGCAAGGCCACCGACGGCACCGAGAGCAAGCTGGATACCCCGCCCTCCAATGTGCTGTATTTCGAGCTGCAGGATAATAACTGGGTCTGCATCCGTCCCAGCGGCACCGAGCCCAAGATCAAGCTGTACGTCAACACAAAGGAAGAGACGGCTGAAAAGTCGGCCGAGCTCAACAAGAAGCTGGGCGAAGCCGCCCAGGCGCTGATGGCATAACGCTTCCACCGGAAGCTGACGCCAAAGGCAGATCAGTTTTCATGGCCTCCGTGATTCATGGCATCAGGCAATCACGGAGGCTTTTGAATAAAAAGAGACGGAGGGCGGTTAAGATGATGAGAACCGGCAGGCTGATCATAGCGTTTGTCCTGACTGTCATGATGGTGCTGAACGTTTCCGTATGTACGGCGGAACAGGGCAGAAGGGTCGATACATCGGATTACGCCTATATCCGGGGAGATTACCGGGGCATTGATCAGGCGGCCAAATCCGTCTTCTATGTCGAAATGTACCAGTCCGATTCGACGTACATCGGTTCGGGCAGCGGCTTTGTGATGTTTGACGAGGGGCTGTTCATCACGAACCAGCACGTGATCGAGGGCACCTCTTATCTGCTGATCATGGATGACGACGGCAGGCAGTACCTGCTCGACCAGGTGCTGGTCTCCGATCAGGAGCACGATATCGCGATCCTGTATTTCCCGCAGGGGAAGGACTACCGTTCCCTTCCCTACGATACGGCCTTTGACCAGCTGGTCCGCGGTCAGCCGGTTTTGACCATCGGCAGCCCCAAAGGCCTGCCCGGCACGGTGGCGGACGGGATCATCAGCGCTTTCCCCAAATTCCAGGGGGAGGATACCCGGTACATTCAGATCACCGCGCCCATCTCCCACGGCAGCAGCGGCGGCTGTCTGCTCAATGAGAACCTGCAGGTGATCGGCGTCACCTCCTCGGGCGTCGACGAAGGGCAGAACCTGGGCTTCGCGATCCCGGTATTCATCGTGGAACAGCTGTACCGGCAGTGGAACAAGCGGGACACCGTGCCGCTGGGTACGAAGCGCGCCTGGGATACGGTGGGCGCGGGTCTCCACAGCAGGATTTCCGGCGCGGTCAGCAGGCCGCGGGCGCCGGAAGGCACCGCCGCGCAGAATACGCCCGCCCGGGAAACAGGCGGCAGGATTGTGTGCCGCACGGGCGATACGATCCAGGTCGTTTTCTCGCTGGCGCAGGGCGGCGAACAGCCGGACGGCGTGATGGGCCGGCTTTCCTATGATCCTGATATTTTTACCCCCATTCCCTCCGGGGAACTGATCGGCGCGGACGGGATCAATATTCTGAACCGGCGGCCTGTCGTGCTTTCCTTTCTGGTCAGCAAATACGCGCCGGCCGGGCAGTATAACATCGGGGCGGAAGTCATCGAAGCCGCCGACGCGGACGGACAGAAGTACACAGACGTTCATATTTCCCCGGTCCGGGTAACGGTGGAAAGCACAGCGGCCGTCTCGGGCGGGGAAACGCCGGCGCCGGCGCCCGCGCCGACCCATGCCGCCAACCGGAAAATACAGGTTGCGGTCGGGGATTACGTGACCTTCGGGCATTACCCACAGACGGCGTCGGGGAACGATCAGACGCCCATCGAATGGCTGGTGCTGGATATCATCGGGAATCAGGCGCTCCTTTTGAGCCGGTACGGGCTGGACGCGGTTCCGTACAATTCAGCGTCCGGCGATATAACGTGGGAGCAGTGCACGCTACGGCAATGGCTGAACAGGGATTTCCTGAATAAGGCTTTCAGCGCGGCTGAACAGCAGGCCATCGCGACGACGCTGGTGGGCAGCGGTTCATACCAGGGATATTATCAGGATGTATCAAACGGAAGCGATACCAGGGATAAAGTGTTCCTGCTCAGCTATTTTGAAGCGAACAGATACCTGAAAGTGCAGCACTTTTCGATCAAAGAAAGCAAAAACAACATCAAATCGCGTACTGCCCCTACGGCTTATGCCGTAAGACAAGGCGCATATGTCAATCCCAACTTTAAGACGGCGGAAGGGACGAATCCGGGCAAGTGGTGGCTGCGGTCACCCGGCAGCGGCCAGAGACTGGCCGGTTTTGTGGATTGTGAAGGCTGTTTCAATGGAATCGGCGTTTATCACACAACGCATATGGTCCGGCCCGCGGTATGGATCAATCTGGAGGCCGTCACCGGCGTCACGGGCAGCAGCACCGCCGGTGAGCGGGAAAGCGGCAGTCAGCCGGCGGCCGGAACCGGGAACGGAGGAACCTCCGGATCGTCCAAAAAGCAAATCAAGGCCGGGGATTATGTCACCTTCGGCCATTATCCGCAGACAGCGTCCGGGAAGGATCAGACGCTGATCGTCTGGCTGGTGCTGGAGGTCAAGGGGAATCAGGCGCTCCTCCTGTCCAAATACGGGCTGGATCATGTCAAGGAAACATATGATCATCAGACGGACCCGAAATACCTGCCGGTCCTCACCTGGGAAGACTGCAGGATCCGCAAGTGGCTGAACAGCGACTTCCTGAAAAAAGCCTTCACCGCCGGCGAACAGAAAGCCATCCTGACGACCACGGTGGATAACAGCAAAAAGCAGGGCTACAGCGGTTTTGAAAGGTCCGGGGGGAAAAACACAAAAGACAAACTGTTCCTTCTGAGCTACGCGGAAGCGAACAAATATCTTGGGGTTACAACATCCAAATCTCCTGCGACCGCCCGGGTTTCCCCGACGGCATATGCCGTCAAACAGGGCGCATACGCTTACGACTCCTATAAGACGGAGGATGGCGAAAATACGGCGATCTGGATTCTCCGGTCTCCGAGCCAAACAAAATTTAAGGAAGCGCTGATTAATAGCAGTGCAATTCAATGCCAAGCGATTTAAGG
>CAMJXZ010000012.1 GCA_946409855.1 uncultured Clostridia bacterium
TACGCTTTCGGATGCCTTCCTTGATCTGACGCAAAATCCATCCCACATCTGCACACGTCTTAGATGAAAATCAGTATGAAACAAACATCTTCCCGACCCGGATACTGCCAGACGCACAAGCCCGCGCGGACGTTTTGTCCGCGCGGGCTTGTGCATATGTGTCTGTTGTCCGCAGCACGGCGGCCGGTCACTTCTCCAGGAAATCGCCGATCCGCCCGAGCATCTGCCCGACGCTGTAGTACCTACCGGAATAAATGACCGGGTCCAGCACGGTCAGGTCCACGTCAAAAATGTCTTTGCACTGAAGCCGCTCGTCCATCTGAATGTTCAGGACGCGGCAGAAAAAGGTGGCGGAATCGCCGGTCTCCAGGGATCTTTCGACCCGGCATTCATAGACCCACCGGCTTTGATCCAGCACCGGGATATCCAGCGCCTCCCCCCGGCTGACGCCGAAGGAAACGCCGTCCTTTTTCCCGTCCCAGCCGTGTCTGGACCCGAAGTAATCCATCAGCGGCAGCATGTCCGTGCTGACGAGGTTCGCGCTGAAGATCCCTGTCCGGATCACGTTCCGCCTGGTCTGCTTGGCACCGGACATGCTGATCACCAGCAGGTACCCGTTCCCCTCTTCGTGGGTGACGCTGAGCCAGGTGATAGGCGCGAAATTAGGCGTCCCGTCTTCATTGTTCGTCCCGATCAGAAAGGCCGGCTGCACGCACATGGAATAAACGGGATCGACCGACCTTCTCTTTGGCTGATCCATAACGCGTCCTCCTTCCTGATGGCCCGGAGAAAGCCGCGGACAGCGGCATGCCCTGCGGTAACCCGCCGCGTTTCTCCTTCGGGCGGCCGGACCGTACGGCGCTCATTCCGTTGCCTGCCGTTCTTCCTCTGCCCAGCTCTCCAGCGCCGCCTGAACAGCCGCCGCGTCCGGGATCCCCATCCGTCCGCCGGGCTTCCGCGCTTTGAGCGCGGACGCCGCCGAGGCGAAGCGGATGCATTCCTCCGTTTTCTGATCACTCAGCCAGATCGATATCCTGGTAACGGACCGCCCGCCCTGCGAAAGCATCCGCAACGCGTGCGGACGGCACGGCGTGCAGATGATGTACTGATCCTGATTTACAGCCCGCGCCGCTTCCCGGCATGACCGGCCGGATAAGCGGCGGTCAGCAGTTGCCGGGATAGACATAAAGCAGTTTTTCCCGGGCGATCTCCGCCAGGCGGTATACGGTCCTGACATCGGTCGCCGGCCGGTCCGTCATATGGAAGCGGGGAAAGAACCGGGAAACGTGCAGGGGGATCTCCGGCCCGATGGTGTTCCCGTCCCCGTCCGTCAGCCCGGCTACCCAGCCGGCCAGCGCCCGCATCTCCTCTTCCGTATCGTTCTCCCCGGGAACGATCAGCGTGGTCAGCTCCACGTGGCACAGCTGCACCGCCCGGGCGATGAAGCGCAGGACGCTGTCCAGGCTGCCGCGCAGCACATCGGAATAATAGCGCCGGGTAAACCCCTTGAGGTCGATGTTCATGGCGTCGATGACCGGCGCAAGCGCCTCCAGCACGGGCAGCTCGGCCGTCCCGTTGGTGACCAGCACGTTTTTGAGCCCCGCCTCATGGACCAGTTTCCCCGTATCCCGGACGAATTCCCAGGCGGTCAGCGGTTCGTTGTAGGTGAACGCCAGGCCGATGTTCCCCCGAGGGACCAGCCGGACAGCCGTCCCGGCCAGCTCCTCCGGCGCGGCGGTTTCAGCCTTCTCCTCGTATGCCCAGGCCTCCTCCGACCAGGAGATATCGTGGTTCTGGCAGAAAGGGCAGCGCAGGTTGCAGCCGAAACCGCCCACGGACAGGATCCTGCTGCCGGGATGAAAACGCCGGAGCGGCTTCTTTTCGATGGGATCAAGGGCAAGCCCGGAAACCCGGCCGTATGCCGCCGGCATGACCTCGCCGTCCCGGCACAGCCGGGCCCCGCAGAACCCCCGCTGCCCTTCCGCGATTTCGCAATGGCGAAAGCACACATCACACCGTGCCATCCCGTTTTCCTCCGTTATCTGTGCCGGACCACCCGGAAGCGCTGCAGAGTGATCTTCTCTCCCGGCCCGATTCCGGCTTTTTTCCGGGCGATCGCCACCTGCTGCGCCACCGTGTCCACCCCGTCCAGGTCGGGCAGCAGCAGCCCCCGCCGGTGCCCCCTGCTCACGATGACGCCGTAGCGCTTCACATCCAGTTCATCCTCGGAATCAATGTCCTCCGGCTCCCCCAGCACGTCCACATTGATTTCGAGCCACTTGAGTTCATCTTCCCGGATGGGTTCAAAGCGCGGGTCCTCCGAAGCGGCGCTGACGGCGTTCTGAATGATTTCCTCCGCCAGGCTTTTCCGGACCGGCGCGATGGTCCCGATGCAGCCCCGGAGCCTTCCCTGCTTGTGGATGGAGACGAACGCGCCCGCCCTTTCCCGGGTCAGCCCGTCCGGAAGCCCGTCCGGAACAGGCAGGATTTCCCGCTTCCGCACATAGCTTTCCACCGACTGCCAGGCCAGGCGCACCCACGGGTCGCACCGGGCTTTCGCGTCCGAAAGACGCCGGTCCTCCTCCTTTAGCCGCCGCTCCAGGAAGCGCCGGCTTTCATCCGGGCCGCCTGAATGAAACAGACAAATGCCGTATCCGACCCCGGTCACGTCCTCGTGGGAAAGCTTTTCCGCTTCCACCCGCAGCCCGTCCAGCGCCCCCGCCATCATGACGAAGGACCGGTGGCCGCACTCCGCGGCGCGTTCACAGAAGGCCTCGTCAAAATCAAACAGTTCCCCGAAGGCGGCCCGTCCGCAGACGTCCATGATCCGCTCGTCATACCTGGGGCCTTCCGGCGCGAAGCCGTAGGGGCCGTACGGCTGCAGCTTGTGGGACAGGTCTCCGCTGGCGACATACACCGCCCGGCGGCCGGTCTCTTCCACGGCCCGGCGGATCATCTGCCCCAGACGGTAATGATCCTCCAGGGGCAGCCCGGACAGCCCCACCCGGACCAGCCTGAACCCGGTATACCGCTGGCGGATCAGATACAGGGGCACCATCGTACCGTGATCCAGGGAAGGATCCCGCTCCCCCAGCGTCCCCGCCGGGAAACGCTCCGCCTCCGCCTGCCGGCAGATGGCCCGGACCAGCTCTTCATCGTATGTTTCCCGGAAGCGCACCTGCGGCGCCTGAAAGGACGCAAAGGATCCGGACGCCCCCTTTCCGGGCGAAATATGGAAGTAATCCCCGTACATCGGCGCGTGCGGGCTGGAGATGATGACGGTATCGGGCTTCAGCCGCGCGATTTCCTCCGCGGCCTTCTGATAGGCCGCCCGCGTCGCTTCAATCTGCTTTTCGCCGCCGCGCCCCACCTCGGGCACGATCAGCGGCGGATGCGGAACCATGTATGCCGCCAGGATCGGCATGTCCATCCTCCCTTTCCTTATTAGGTCCGGCCCGCCGGACGGCGCCGGCCCCGGAACAGTCTTTTATATCCGTCAGATACTGTTTGTCTTTTCGTCCTCTCCAGTATAGCACACAAACGGGAAAATTGCCAGTTCCATCTGATTTTCCGTACAAATCAAATACTTTTCATTCCCGGCAGGCAGTAGGCAGGAAATGAAAAGCGTGTTATAATGACGGTCATGAAGCGGTTCCAGCCAGACGGGCGGTCCGGCACGGAACAGGAAAAAGGACGGTGCGACATGCTAACCATCACGCGGGAACAGGCGCGGCGGCTGATCCTGAGCAGGCAGGGCCTGCTGGGGAAGCACCGCTTTACCGGGAAAAAAGGCGCGTACCATTATGTCCGCCAGGCGGGCTGCATCCAGTTTGACCCGGTCGACGTATGCGGCAAGAACGCCGAACTGACCCTGCAGTCCCGCGTGAAGGGCTTTACCCGGGAAATGCTGGCGGACCTGCTCTACAAGGATCGTCTCCTGGTCGATTACACCGACAAGGAGCTCTCCATCTGGCCCAGCGAGGACTGGCCCTATTTTTCCTCCTACCGGGAAATGAGCAAGGCGCACGGCGCCTCGTTTGCCGGGATCCCGGCGCTGGAAGAGCGGGCCGTCGACTATATCCGCAAAAACGGCCCGGTCAGCAGCGACACCCTGCCCATCGGGGGAAAGATCTTCTGGCATTCCTCCATGCACTGGAGCGGCAGCTGGCACGGACAGTCCCAGGCCAGCCGTTCGGTGCTGGAGCAGCTGTATACGGACGGGACCCTGCTGATCCACCACAAAAGCGGTTCCCGCAAGTACTACGACCTGGCGGACAGGTATCTGAGCCGGGACCTTCTGACGGCCCCCAATCCCTGCCCGGACGACGCGTCCTTCCTGCGCTGGCGCGTCAGGAGGCGCATCGGGGCCGTGGGCCTTCTGTGGAACCGGCGGTCCGACGCGTGGCTCGGCATCAGCATGACGCCCGCGCAGCGGGACGCCGCGTTTGACGCCCTGGAGGCGGAGGGCGCCATCCTGCGGGCCGAAACGGAAGGCATCCGTTTCCCGCTGTTTTTCCTTTCGGAGGATCTGCCGCTTCTGGAAAGCGTTCTGAACGGCACCTCGGACACGAAAAAGCGGCTGGAATTCCTCGCCCCGCTGGACCCGATGCTCTGGGACAGGAAGCTGATCGAAGCGCTCTGGGGGTTTCAGTATTCCTGGGAAATCTATACCCCGGCCGACAAGCGCAAATACGGCTATTACGTCCTGCCGATCCTGTACGGTGATTGTTTCATCGGCCGGATCGAAGCGGCGGCGGACCGGAAAACCGGCACGCTGCTCGTCCGGAACATCTGGCTGGAAGACGGCGTAAGGAAGACCAAACCGCTGGCGCATGCCCTGGACGGCGCCATCCTTCGGCTGGCCCGGTTCAACGGCTGCGGCCGGACCGAAAGGGGAGACGGCGTATGATCACCCTGAGACCGGTCACCAGAGAAAACCTGGACGCGGTGCTGCGCCTCCGGGTCCGGGACTGTCAGAAAGGCTATGTCTCCTCCCCCGCGGAATCGCTGGCACAGGCCTATGTATATCGGGAAACGGCTTTCCCCTTCGCGGTGGACTGCGGCCGGGAAACCGTCGGCTTCATCATGATGGGCTATTACGAAGAAAAAGGGTACTACACCCTGTGGAAGCTCATGATCGGCCGGGAGCACCAGCGCAGGGGATACGGCCGGGAGGCGCTGGCGCAGGGCATCGCTTTTTTGATGGATCGCTTTGGGGCGCGGGAAATCTACACCGGCGTCCTGCCCGAAAACCTGGCGGCGAAAAGCCTGTACCGTTCCGCCGGGTTTGAGGCGACCGGCGTCTTTGAAAACGGCATGGAAGAAATGCGGCTCACCCTGCCCGGCCCGGGGCCGGAGGGAACGGACGAAGCGGCTCTGCGCCTGCGGGACGCAAAGGACGATCCCTGGCTCGCCGGTACGGACGCCTATGAAATCTACAGCCGGTGCATGTACCGGCCTTCCCATGAAAAATACAGGGACGAAATAGCCCGCCTGCGCGGCAGCCCGCGGTTTTCCGTTTTCGTGTGCGAAGAAGCGGGAGCGCGCGCAGGCATCATCGCATTTTCGCAAAAGTCCCCGGATACGGCGGAAATCATCGGCATCGCCGTCCGGAAGGACCGGCAGGGCCGCGGCGCCGGCCGGTTCATGGTCCGGGCCGCCGCCCGCCGCCTGGGGGCGCGAAGGCTGCTGGCGGAAACCGACGGGGATTCCGCCGGCTTTTATGAACGCGCGGGCTTTTCCGTCCGCCCGTTCACACGGCGTTTCCCGGACGGGGAAGTGATCCGGTATGCCTGCGCGCTCGAAATCAGCGCCCCGCCGTGCCCGGAACCGGAGCCCGGTTCCTGAACGTAATGAGGAAACAGTCCGCGCAAAATAACAGCATAAAAAAGCTGATCCAATTCCCGGCAAACGCGGGCAGGATCAGCTTTTTCTCTTTTGATTTTACGGGCAGGCCCGCTCCCCGCTGCTGAGGGCCATCAGCGGCAGATTACTGAGCATATCATCCAGCAGCGCCAGCATGGTATCGTTGGCCGGCAGGTATGGATTCCGCACGTTGGCCGTGGAGAAGATCCCGCCGCGCCTCAGCACCTCTTTATGAACGGCCATGGCCATGCCGCCAGGTGTGGTGCCCAGCCTGATAAAGGGAAGATAACGGTAGAATTTTTCTTTCGCGGCGGCGCGGTCTCCCGCCATGAACCGCTCGTACACGTCCAGCAGGATATCCGGGAATTCCCCGGCCGGCATCGTGCCGGCTACGCCGCTGCACAGTTCTTCGTAAAAGCTGGCGCCGTTCAGTCCGCCGAAAACGGTCAGCTTTCCCTCTGTCGCCGAAATGAGTTCCTTGGCCTTGAGGAAGGTGGGCGGCGCTTCCGCTTTGACATATTGGATATTTTCACAGTCCCTGGCCAGGCGGGTGATGACCGGCACCGGGATGTTGACGCCGCAGGCGCCGGGCGCGTCCTGGATCATGATGGGGATGTCCACAACCCCGGCCAGCGCCGCATAAAAATCGTAGATCCTCTGCCCATCCGGCTTGATCATGTAAGGCGGCATGATCATCAGCAGGTCCGCGCCGTTCTCCTGCGCCCACAGGCAGCTGTCCAGCGCCGGCTCGATGCCGGTACCGCCGGCGCCGTAAACCAGGGGAACCCTTTGCCCGACAGTCTGCCGAACAAGGTCGGAAATGCGCTGCTTTTCCCCTGCGCGCAGGGCAAACGCTTCGCTTGCATTTCCGAAAAGGGCGATCCCCTGCACACCCGCCTCCAGGAGAAACCGCACTTCCCTGATCAGGCTCCGCTCATCCAGATGATTGTTCTCGTCAAAAGGGGTGGGAAGGATCGGACATACGCCTTTGAGCCGAATGGCATCGTTCTTTGTCATGTTTTCATCCTCATTTCAATCCGCGCAGAAAGCCTTCACTTTTTCCTCATCGAATGCAATGCCCAGCCCGCTGCCTTCCGGTATGCGGAGATACCCCTCCTGACAGACAACGGGGGTCTGCAGGAACTCGTTGGCCACCGGCAGAATGCTGGGCTGGTATTCCTGTATTCCGTAGAAATTGTACAAGGCCGCGTCGCAGTGCAGCGTGGCGGCAATGCACCCTCCCTGGCCTACGCTGAGGTGCGGCGCAACCGGCCGGCCGTACAATTCCGCCATTTCGGCGATCCGTTTCATCTGGGAAATGCCGCAGCGTCCTACATCAGGCTGCAGGATATCACAGCTTTTCCTGTCCAGGATTTCCTTGTACTGCCAGTGCGTCCTATCCGCTTCCCCCAGTGCGACAGGGATGTCGACGGCGGCGGCCAGCTCGCTGTATCCGTTCAGGTTTTCAGGATCCAGCGGGCATTCCAGGAATTCCACGCCGAGTTCCTCCAGCCGGCGCGCCAGCTTCACCGCTTCATGCACCCGGTAATTCCAGTGGGCGTCGATCATCAGGCGGAATTCGTCTCCAAGCGCCTTGCGCAGTGCCGTCATGATCCGCAGATCTTCTTCCATCCCGTAGCCGATCTGCAGCTTGATGGCTTTGAACCCTTTCTCTTTCCATTCCAGGGCCAGCGCTACTTTCTGTTCCAACCCTTCCGCAGGCAGGCCGGATATGTAGGCGGGGATCTTATCGCGGTACGCGCCTCCCAGCAGCTGATATACAGGCTGCCGCAGGTACTTCCCCGCGATATCCCACAGCGCACAGTCCACGGCGCTGACCGCGTCCACCATAAAGCCGCTGTAATATCCCCGATCCCGCATCAGGCCGTACAGCAGGTTCCAGTTGACTCCGATATCCAGGGCGCTGCGTCCTTTGAGCACCGGCAGGAACAATTCGGAGATGATTTTCCCGCCAACCCCGGGCAGCACGGGCGCCAGGGCCTCTCCCCAGCCGGAAATGCCGCTTTCCGTGGTGATTTTGATCAGCAGCGTCTCCATATTTTTGGAATATGGGCAGCGGTATTCCGGACGCAGGTAGTAATCATAGGGCGTATTGAGCCCCGAACTGCTGCCCAGATACACATGCGATTTCCGGATTTTTATGGGATAAACCTGTACGGATTCAATTTTCACCGGCTGTCACTCCTTTCTGCGGGGGCTGCCAGTCCCCGGACCGGATCTTGTTGATAACCAGCAGAACCAGCACGACGGCCATGCAGCCGATGGACAGAAGGATGCTGGGCGCCACCATCATCACAGCGGAAAGCACCAGCAAGATCGCCCGCTCCCAAAGCGCAAAAGGCCGGAAAGCGCAGCCGATCACAGCCGCCGCCAGGCCGACGATGCCGACGATCACCTGAATGATGACCCAGACAGTCTCCAGCACTGTGCCCTCCAGGATCAGCGCAGGATTAAAGATAAAGGCGTACGGGATAATAAACGCCGGCAGAGACAGTCCCACCGCCAGCCATCCGGTTTTCATGGGTGGCGATTTTGCAAGCCCCGCCGCGGCGTAAGCCGAAATAGCAACCGGAGGCGTGATGCCGGAGAAAATGCCGAAATACAGCGCGAACAGGTGGCAGGCCATGGTGTTGCAGCCCATTTTGATCAGAGCGGGCACGGCAATGGCAGCCACCATGATATAACAGGCGCTGGTGGGCAGGCCCATGCCCAGGAAAACACAGGCAAGCATGACCATCGGCAGGATCAGATACAGGTTGTTCCTGCCCAGGTTGATGATGATGCTGGCGAATTTGACCCCGATGCCCGTTTCATTGGAAACACCGATGACGATGCCAGCCGCCGCGCAGGAGATGGCGACCATCACAGCCGATCTTCCGCCCTTGGCCAGCGTGACGATCAGGCTTTTGATACTGATCTTTCCCTTCTTTTCAAACACCACGATCAGCAGGATGGACAGGATGCCGTACAGCGCCGCTTTATACGCGGAAAACCCGAGGATCATCGTGACCAGGATGACCACGATCGGCAGGGCAAGATACCCTTTGTGCACAAGCAGCCACTGCCAGGTCTGTTTTTTGGCGTCTTCATCCATGCCCTTGAGGCCAATCCGGGTCGCCTCAAAATGCACGGCGATGAAGACCGCCGCAAAGTACAGCACGGCCGGAATGGCTGCCGCGGCACAAAGCGCAATGTAGTTGATCCCCACATATTCCGCCAGCAGGAAGGAAGCCGCGCCCATTACAGGCGGCATGATCTGCCCGCCGGTCGATGCGGAAGCTTCCACCGCGCCGGCAAATTCGGAACGGTAGCCTGTCTTTTTCATCAGGGGAATGGTATATGTGCCGGTAGAAGTCACGTTGGCGGTCGAGGAACCGGAAATCATCCCCATCAGGCCGCTGGCGACCACCGCCATTTTCGCAGGGCCGCCGCGGGATTTCCCGGTCAATGAGAAGGCCAGGTCGATAAAAAACTGGCCCGCGCCGGAATACTCCAGGAATTCGCCGAACAGCGTGAACATGAAAATGTAGGTGGCGGAGGCGGCGACGGTGGAACCGAAAATCCCGTTTGTGCTCAGGGACATCTGCTCCGCCATGCGCTTGACCGTAGTGCCGGTATGGCGGATTTTCCCCGTCAGGTATTTTCCCCCGAAGGCATAGGCGATCGCCACCAGGCAGACAATGACCATGCCCAGCCCGCACACACGTCGGGTAGCCTCCAGCACGGCGACCACCAGAAACACGGCCGCCACCAGGTCCAGCGTCGTCAGCTTGCCGACGAAGGGAATGCGCTTGATCAGACGAGCGTAAGCGATTTGGCTGATGTAGATCATCGCGGCCAGCGTCAGGATGAACCAGATGAAATCGATCACGGAGATTTTGGAGAACCTGCCTTTTTTGCTGGTCGGGTGGATCAGAAACGACATAGGCAGGAGAAACATCAGGTGTGTGGTGCGCATTTTATATGCTTCCAGGATGCCTGTCGCGGATACGTACAGGTGAAAGCATGTGGCTGCCAGGCCCAGAAAAAAGACGATCCTGGCGGCGATATCCGCCAGCGTCATCTTTCCATGTTTAATACTCATGCCTGTCTCCTTTCGGAAATAGGCAATGGACCGATCGCTCAGTCCATTGCCTACGCGTTTCATTCAGTCGCTTACTGGAGGACGCCCGCTTCCCGATAATACCTGGCGGCGCCGGGATGCAGCTCCAGTTCGATGCCGGAAATGCCGCTTTCCGGGCCGGTCATGAAGTTCTTGAAGCCTGCGTTCACATTGCCAAGGATCTCGATGCCTTCAGCGGAATTGAGGAACTTGGTCACCTCATAGATCACTTCTTCGTCGGCGTTGGCGCTGGCGCATACGGTGATGACCACGCCCACGGTCGCCACATCGGCTTCCTGGCCGCTGTACGTGCCGGCGGGGATGACCTTGGTCAGATATCCCTGAGTGGTGAGCGCTTCAATCGCGTCAGCATCCAGGCTCAGCAGCTTGATCTTGCGGGACGCGGCGATTTCGGAAATGGTGGCGTAGGGCATACCGGCCAGTACGGACACAGCGTTCAGCTGTCCGTCGGTAAACAGGGTGGAAGCGTTGCCGATGTTCAGGTATTCCACCTTGCCGCCCCAGGCCGCGATGTCTTCATACGTTGCGCCGTAGTACGCCAGTACTTTGCGGAAAAGGGATTCAATGCCGCTGCCCTGGGTGCCGACGGAAACCTTCAGCGGGTATTTCTGTTCCACGACGTCCCGCACGGAGTTGACCGGCGCATCCGCCGGCACCGCGATGTGCAGCACGGATTCCATGACGGAGGCAATTCCGTACACACCGGTGACAGGCTCTTCAAAAATGCCTTCGCCGATCAGCGCTTCGTGGATCGTGTCGGACTGGGAATGAGCGATGACCGTTTCCTGGGCGGCCAGCAGGAGCACGTTGGAGCCCGCGCTGCCGACCTTCACCGTGCAGGTGATGCCAGGGGCCAGGCTGTTGATGTGCTCGCCGATCTGGATACCCATCGCGTACACGGAACCGGTTTCCGCGCCGAACGTCATGACCAGGTCGTACTGATCAGGCAGGTCCGCCAGTGCGGCGGTGCTCAAGGCGAACAGCATGCACACAGAGAGGATCAATGCCAGGATCTTTTTCATGAACGATGCCTCCTTTTTGCGTTTTCCGCATTTGATATTCATAATATAACACATTCATGCATATAATGCAATAGTATATCTAAAATTTATTTTTCCAGGACTGATTCATGATTTGAACACTTGAAATTGTACAAAAAATATGGTTTAATGAACTCAGACAGCCGTTTGAAAAACGGCCTTCCCTGCTTACAGTCAGCGCATGAGGCGCGGTTTTACGGAACATCGGCGAAAGGCGGTTGGATCTTATGATTTTGGATACCATTTCTCATTTGGCGGAGTACGCCGGCCTTCATCCCGGTATCCGGGCAGCCGCAGCCTTCCTGGAAAAGTGCCGGTTGGAAAACCCGGCGCCCGGCACCTATGAAATCGAAGGCCGGAACGTATACGCGCTGATCCTGGATTACGAGCCTAAGGAAAAGGAAATGCTGTCCTACGAAAGCCATGACCGGTATCTGGACATCCAGTGCATGCTCCTGGGCAGCGAATACCAGTGGTACGCGCCCCGGGAAACGCTGCAGGAAACCGTACCGTACAATTCCGAAAAGGATATTACCCGCTACGGTTTTTCGGGTCAGGGAACCCGGCTGCTGCTCGGGGAAGGAAGCTTTGCCATCTACAGCCCGCAGGACGGACATCTGCCCGGGGTCAGAATGGACGGCGTCGCAAAATGCAGAAGAGTCGTGGTGAAAGTGAAATGCTGAACGAAGAAAAAAGCGGCAAGTCTTCCGCAGGGCTGACCCAGAGTCTTTGCAAGGCCTTTGACATCTTGGCCTGCTTTACGGCGGAAACGCCGCTGCTGCGCATCACCGACATCACCAGACGGGTGGGCATGACGCAGAGCAACGTTTCCCGGCTGGTGGCGACGATGACAGCCTACGAATATCTGGAAAAGGATGAGGACAGCGGCTGCTACCAGCTGGGCCGGAAAATCATCACCCTGTCCAGCGTGGCGCTGAATCACAGCAGTCTGCGCTGCCAGGCGCTGCCGGAACTGTTCAGCCTGGAACAGAAATATGGCGTCGGGGCCAACCTGGCGGTCCTGGATCACGGGAGCATGTATTATCTCGCCCATGTGGACAGCAGGAATTCCCCCCGGATGTACACCATGGTCGGCAATACCAACCCCCTTCACTGCACGGCGATCGGCAAAGTGCTGCTCTCCGCGATGACGGACGAGGAAATCGCCGCGGTGATCCGGGAAAAGGGTATGCCTTCCTTTACATATAACACCATCACTTCCCCGGACGTCCTGATGGAGCAGATCGAACGCTGCCGCCGGCTGGGCTACAGCGTGGAATACGGGGAACACGCGCTGAACAGCGCCTGCATCGCCGCCGGAATCCGAAACAGAAACGGGAAGGTAATCGCCGGCCTCAGCGTATCCGGGAAATTCCTGGGAGAGAGCCTGCAGGAACACGAAGAGCGCGTCGCCTCCATCGTGATCGAATCCGCCGCGCTGATCTCCAACAAACTGGGCTGTATTTAAACCCGCCCCGCTGTGCAAAAAAGGCCGGTCCCTTTACGGGGAACAGCCTTTTTATATGTACGGTCCCTGTTTATCCGGGTCGGCAGCCTGAAGAGCGCGGGCAGGATAGCGTGCCGTTTTTCTTTTCTGATGGAAGTCCAGACAGCAGTCAAACTGAAAACCACAGGAGGTTCCTCCATGACAAATCGTTCCGTCCGGGAATGGCTGATCCGGATCGTCATCCTGATGATCGGCCTGACCATCGCCCACTTCGGGGTAACCCTTTTCCTGATCGCCGAACTGGGCTCCGACCCCTTCAACGTGCTGATCCAGGGCCTGTTCAGGACCTTTTCCGGTTCCTGGGCCTTTCTCACCCACGGCCGGGTGCACATCGGCATCTGCCTGCTGATCATCCTGGTCCTGCTGCTGACGGACAGGCGCTACGTCAAAATCGGGACCGTGCTGTGCATGATCTGCGGCGGCCCGATCATCGACCTGTTTACGGCGCTGCTGACGCCGCTCTCCGTCCAAAGCTGGCCGCTGCCCGCCCGCGTCGCCGTGCTGGCGCTGGGCTGCGTCATCCTCGCCTACGGGATGACCATCGTCATCAAATCGGACGCGGGCACCGGCCCCAACGACCTGGTGGCGGTGGTGATCAGCGACAAGCTGCGCAAAAAGTTCAGCGTCATCCGCATCCTGGTGGACGTATGCTTTGTCGCCGCCGGCTGGCTGCTGGGCGGCACCGTCGGCATCGGCACGGTCATCTGCGCCTTCCTGGTGGGGCCGGTCGCCGGTCTCTTCCTGCCCGTCAACGAGCGGCTGGTAAACAGGGTCGTGGGAAAGCTCGCCTGATCCCCCGGTCCGTCCGGCAGGCTTTCATATTCCCCCATACCGCGGTCCCCGCGCAGACAACGGGACCCTCACGGCATCCCGCCGCGAAGGTCCCGTTGTCTTTTATTCTTCACTGAACGCCCGGCCGGTTCCCCCGCGTTCACGGTTCCCGATACGTCCATCCGTGTTCCCCGTGGTAGATCATGAGCTTCGTCATGCCGCCGTCGACGCAGATATTTTCCCCGGTGATGAACCCCGCCTGATCAGAGCAGAGAAACAGCGCCAGTTCCGCGATATCTTCCGGCCTGCCCACCCGGCCCGCGGGCTGCTGCAATGCGTCGGCGCCGGCGATCTCTTCGTCCGTCGTGTTGATCCACCCGGGGGAGATGCTGTTGACCCGCGCCTTCCCCGCCAGGCTCACGGCCAGCGCGTGGGTCAGCGCGGCGATGCCGCCCTTGGCCGCCGCGTAGCTCTCCGTCTGCGGCTGGCTCATCCGGTCCCTGGAGGAAGAGATGTTGATCACCGAAGCGCCGGGATTAAAATAAGGCGCCAGCAGCCTGGTCAGATAGAACGGCGCGGTCACGCCGACGGCCAGCGCGCTGCTGAAGTCCTCCCAGGAACAGTCATCGATGCCCTTCATCAGCGGCGGCGCGTTGTTGATCAGGTAATCCACCCCGCCGCCGCGCCGGATCACCTGCCCTGAAAACTCTTCCAGCGTCCGCTTGTCCCCGATGTCGCCCACATACCAGTCTCCCCGCTGCAGGTCGATGATATGCACCTTCGCCCCTTCCGCCCGGAAGGCGTCCGCGATGGCCCGGCCGATGCCGTGCCCACCGCCCGTCACGACGGCGACTTTCCCGGAAAAACGCTTCATTGCCCCTGCTCCGTTTCTCTTTGGATTTCCGCCTCCAGCGCCTGGCAGAACGCCGGCTGTTCCCGCTTCAGCCGGACGATCCGGCCTTCCCGGCTGACAAAGACGTGTTCGGACCGCGCCTCACAGACGGCCTCGCCCCGCTGGTTTTCCATCTCGTACCGGATCGCCAGCACCACCCCGTTGAAGGATTCCGCCCGGACCCGGATGCGGATCACGTCCCCGAAGGTGCTGGGGCGTTTGTACTCGCAGGAAACCGACCTTACCGGGGACAGCACGCCCTCCTTTTCCATCCGTTCGTACGGGAACCCCAGCTGCTCCATAAAGTCGATCCGGGCTTCCTCCATCCAGCGGATGTAATTGGCGTGATGGGTGATGCCCATCATATCGGTCTCGTAATATTGCACCCTGCGCGTATATGGCTCCATGGGCTGGCCCGTCCTTTCCTGTCCGCTCTGTCCGTTTTTCCTTCCGGACAGGGCTTCTTTCCGCAAGCCAGTATAGCACATCCGTCCGCTTTTGTACACAGTCTCCGTTCCCGACCGCGCCGCTCTACGGAGCGTAGGTTGCAGCCCGCGTCCGGACATGCTATCCTCCCAGACGAAAGGGAGGAATGTGCGATGACGTTTACTGAGATTGATTTCGCTTCCTGGCCCCGGGCCCAGATGTTCACCTATTTCAGCGATATGGCGCCGACCGGCTATTCCCTCACCGTGGACGTGGACGTGACCGGCCTCCGGCCCGCCCTCAAAGAACGGGGGTTCCGGTTTTTCCCGGCATACCTGTGGCTGGTCACCAAATGCCTGAACGAGCAGCCAGCATTCAAGGTGGCCCTGCGGGACAATGTCCTCGGGTATTACGACACGCTGACCCCGCTGTACGCTTCCTTCCACGAGGACGATCATACGATCTCCCTCATGTGGACGGCGTTTGACGAGGACTTCCGCGTCTTCCACGGACGGTACCTGGAAAACCAGCGGCGCTTCGGTTCCCACCGCGGCGTGCTGTGCCAGCCCGAAACGCCCCCACCGGAAAACGCGTACACCGTGTCCGCTCTCCCCTGGGTCAGCTTCCGCCATTTCGCCGTGCATTCCTACAGCCGGCCCTACTTTTTCCCCTCCGTCGAAGCGGGCAGGATCCGCGCGGAAGCCGGCCGGGAGCTGCTGCCCCTGTCCCTGACCTGCCACCACGCCACGACGGACGGCTGGCACGTGCACCGCTTCCTCACCAGGCTTGAAGAGGAAATCCGCTCACTCACTGCGGGGCTTGAATAAAGAAAGGATACCCCCGGTTCCCGTAACGGCGGCCATGAATCGTCATAAAAAAAGATCAGGCGGGAAGGCACGCCGTTCTGTTATTATCGGCGATAAAGCCGGCCCCGCCGGTCCGGCCGCGCCGTGAAGAATCCGTTCTGCGGAGGAATAAAACAGCCGGAACGGTTTTTCCTTCTGCTTCAGCGCGAAGCTCCCCCGTTCCGGCTTTTTCTGATTACATCATCGTTCAGCGGTGTTTACGCCTGCGCCTTTCCTTCATCTGTCAGACGGATTTCCGCGTTCAGGTCACCCGCCAGGTCCAGCGAAGCGGCGCACGGGCCGGCCTTCAGGGCGTACCCGCCCTTAAAGCCTGTGAAGGACAGGTTCCCTTCCCCGTCGGTCACAGCGGTTTCGTGGGTTTCCCACGCCCCGTGGATCAGGCCGCGGAGGGCTTCATAAACGGGCTTCACGCTGCCGTCCGCCCGCACCAGGCCCGCCGGGGCCTTGAGCCAGCCGCCGTCGGTAAAGTCCCAGGTGGTGATGGCTTCCACGGACGGATGGGTAAACAGCACCGAATACATCTCCGACGCTTCCCGGGCCTGCCGTTCCTCCCCTTCCAGGGTGGAGGGCCAGGCGTCCACCTGCCAGTCGTTCAGGTCCACAATGTGCGCCGGCATGAGGTCCCCGGAAATCAGGGTGTTTTCGGTGAAGTGGATGGGGAGCCCGAAGCGGGAGAACCGCGCGAGCACGTCGTTCAGCTTTTCCAGCCCCCAGTAGCCCTGGTGCTGGTGGCTCTGGATGCCGATAGCGCTGATGGGCACCCCCGCCTCCAGCAGGCCCTCCAGCAGGATCTCATAGGAGACGCTGGTGTTGAAGTCGTTGATCAGGAGCACCGCGTCCGGGTTGGTCTCCCTGGCTGCGGCGAAGACCTCCTTCACCAGCCGGATCCGGCCCAGCTCCCGGCAGATGCGGGTCACGGCGTTGTCGTACTTGTCGAACACCGGCATGATGACCACTTCGTTGATCACGTCCCACATGTCCACCACGCCCCGGAAGGCGGACACCTCCCGGCGGATCCTTTTAAGCTGGCGCCGCAGGATCTCCTCATTGGAGAACTGCATCAGCCAGGGGGCGCAGACCGTGTGCCAGCACAGGGGATGCCCCTTGACCCGAACGCCCCGTTCCGTCAGCCACCTGGCGGCGGCCATCGTGGGCTCAAACGCGGTATGGCCTTCCTCCGGCTCGTACCGTCCCCAGTAGAAGGGCAGGGTGCCGTAATTGAACAGCCCCAGCCATTTTTCGACGCGCCGCGCAGCGGCGGCCTTCTTTTCCGCGTCCGGCCCGTTCAGCATGGCCATGGTGTCAAAGGCGCCGCAGCCAAAGAGGAACTGATGGGAAACCTGGTCGATCCGCACTTCCTGATGCTTTGCCGGCGTCCCGTCCGGCAGGAGCACGCGCAGCCGCGCCCCGGCTTTGCGATGGTTGAGAGAATCCGTCATACGCTTCCTTTCCGCAGGAAATGCCCCGCTCTTTTATTTGCAGAATTTTTCGATATATCGGTCATAGCACCGCTGGATGACGTTCATGGCCTCCTCCCGGCCGTACACCCCGTCGATCTCCACCTGCTTGCCCGGCTCCAGGTTCTTGTAGACGTTGAAGAAATGGGTCATTTCCTGGGTCACGTGGGCGGGCAGCTCGGATACGTCGTGGTAGCTGTTGTACACCGGGTCGTGGAAGGGCACGGCCAGGATCTTTTCATCCATGGCGTCCCCGTCCTTCATGGCGAAATACCCGATGTGATAGACCTCCACCAGGCTCATGGGGCGGATGGACTCGCTGCACAGCACCAGCACGTCCAGCGGATCCCCGTCGTCGGCGTAGGTGCGGGGCAGAAAGCCGTAGTTGGCCGGGTAATGGGTGGAGGTGTACAGGATCCGGTCCAGCCGGAGCGCGCCGCTTTCCTTGTCCATCTCGTACTTGTTCTTGCTGCCCTTTTCGATTTCGATCACCGCGATGAAGTCATCCTTCTTCATGCGGGACGGCCGGATGTCGTGCCAGAGATTCATAGACTGCCTCCTGACGGTTCATGGTCGGTTGAATGCGTTTGCCGGCGCGGATGACCGCGCCCGGGGCGGACAGGGAGTCCGTTTCCGGAGCGGCAGGGGGAACATAGAGTTCATGCGTTCACGCCTTTTTCCCGGCCGGCGCCGGCCTGCCTTTGATCAGGCGGATGTCTTCCCCCTTGACGGGGATGAGCCGGCACAGCGACGCGTCCAGCAGACGGGACGCGATCCTCTCCGAATAGCGCCCCCGGATCTCCTGCATGGTCAGGTTGGTGCTGAATACCATCGCAAGCCCCCGGCTGCGCCGGACGTTGATCAGGTGGTACAGCTGCTCCAGGGTGACGTTTTCCATCAGCGGCTCCATCCCCAGGTCGTCGATCAGAAGGAGATCGGCGTCAAAGAGACCGTCCGTCTCATCCTCCCGGCCAAAATAGGCGTCCCTCAAAAGGCGGATCACGTCGTAGGAGGAAACCAGCCGGGCGTCCGCCCCCCTTTCCCGAACCCGGCGGGCGATGCAGCAAAGCAGGTAGCTTTTGCCCAGACCGCTTTTCCCGTACAGCACCAGGTCCTTGGGTACCTGGCGGGGAAAACCGTCCGCGTACAGCTCGCACACCTGCCGGACGCGCCGCATCTCCTCCCGCTGGGTCACCGTCATGCCTTCCGGCACCGTTTCCGGGAACACGTTCAGGTCAAAGGCTTCGAAGCTTTCCTCCTGCGTGCCGACGGTATCCGCCATCTGAAGGAGCCTTTCGCGCAGGCAGTCGCACCAGGTGCGCTCCTCGTCCCCCATCATTCCGGTATCATGGCACTTTTCACAGCGGCACACCGGCTCCAGGTAGTTTTCCGGGAAGCCGTCGGCCGTCAGGCGTTCCCGGATGCGCCGGTTGTAGTCCCGCATCGTCTCCGCCGGGGACGCATGCTTCGGGTTCCGGATGGCGTCCCGGCAGAAGGAAAGGATCATCCCGTGGCGTTCGTCGATCAGGCGGGCCAGTTCCGCGTCCTTCCGGCGGACTTCCTCCCGCCGCCGCTCCTCCTCCCGGGCGTTTTCTTCCCGCTGCAGGCGGTATTCTTCCATCAGCCGATCCATTATTTCCCGGTTCATACAGGATCCTCCCTGAACAGATCGTTGACCCCCAGCTGTTCTTCCAGGGTCTTTTCATCGTACTCCCGCTGCTCGTAGCGCTGCGCGGACACCTGCCGGACGTTCTTCTGCCCCTCCGGCCGGCGGGCCGCCTGTTTTCGGGCGTCCTCTTCGGTGCTCACGCCGGATTCCTGCCAGGAACGCAGGACGGATTTGATGTAGGCCATCTTCCGCCCCGCTGCGCCGGACGCTTCCTGCGCCGCCAGCAGGATCACCCCGTCCGGGAAGACCGAACGCCATTCCGCCGCCAGCGCCCGGTCGGCCGCAGTGGGGCGGCCCGTATGGCCGCAGGCCTCGTAGATCCTGTACAGGAAGGCGTCCGTTTCCCGGACGGAACGGATGTACTGTTCCACCGCCTCCGGGGTGACCAGGCCCTTTTCCTTCCAGCTGTCCAGGAGCTTCTGCAGCGTGTCCAGCGTATGGGACCCGGCCAGCGCGCATTCCCGCGCGGCGATCATCATGATCTCCCAGGGGTGTTCTTCCGCCATTTCCCGGCAGATCCCCGCTACCGAAGACGGCTTTACCCGGCTGCCCAGCGCCTGCATCAGCGCCGTCACCCGGCTCAGCTCTTCGTCCCCCCGGCTGAGCAGGCGGCTGACCTGCGTTTCGTCCAGCTTTTTGCCGTCCTGCCGCAAGCGGGAAAGGATCCCGTCCAGATATTTGAAGGTCGGGTCCCCCGCCGCCGTCGTTTCCCGGCAGGCGGTCAGCACAGCCTCCGGGGAAAAGCCCCAGTCCCGCACCCATTTGCGGTACAGGGCCAGTTCCTCCTCGCTGGGCAGCCGGCGCTTGCCCAGCCGCCGGAGCACAGCCTGGGCGCCCTTGTGCACGTCTCCCTCGAAGGCCAGGTAGCTTTCCGCGTCCTGGGCGGTCAGCACGCCCTCCTGCCGCATGCGGGCGGCGATCTCCCCCGCCCGGCGGAAGGAAAACTGGTTCCCGGCGTGTTCCTTTAGGTAGGCCAGCAGCGTCAGCACCGCGTCCGGCGCCAGCCCCTCGTCGGCGACCCATTCATACGCCGCCGCGATCTCGGAGGGGCGGACCTTCCGGTCGTCCCCGAAGAGAGCGTACACGTTTTCGGTAAAGCGGATGTAATCCTCATCCGTATCCGTCACGGCGTCCTGCCCGGTCAGCGCGCGCTGCGTCAGGGAATACAGGACGTACCTGGGCGGGTCCGACGAAAGGCACGACAGGGCGCCCCGGCGTTCCCAGTAGCGCAGGGCCGCCTCCACCTGCGCGGTGGTCTGCCCCAGCTCCTGCGCGATTTCCGCCGGGGATAGTCCCTCTTCCTTCTGCCCGCTGTGAAAAAGCGCGCACAGGTAGACCTTCACAAAGTCCCCCTTGGCGGCGGGCATCAGCTCCGTCAGAAAAATGTTTTCAACGGCCGTCACCCCGAAGTAGACGGCCTGACCGTCCCGTTCAAACATTCATGGCACTCCAGTTTCAATCAATCAGCCGCCCGGGGCGGAGACGCTCCCGTCATCCCCGCCCGCCGGCCCGTCCGCTTTCCCCGCCCCGCTCAGCTGGGACAGAAGCACCGCGGCCAGCATCACCGCACAGCCGGCATAAGCCGGCCATTTCATCCGCTCCCCCAGGAAAATCACGCCGCCCAGAACGCTGAAGACCGACTCCATCGACAGCACGATGGCCGCGTGGGCGGGCCTGGCGTCCCGCTGGCCAAGGGTCTGCAGGGTGTACCCCGCCGCGGTGGACAAAACGCTCACATACAAAAGCTCCGGCCAGATGGATAGGGCCGCTTCCGGACCGGCGGCCGTCCCGGTCAAAAGGCTCCCGGCCAGCGCCAGCATCCCGCACCAGAAAAACTGCACCGCGCACATATCCAGCGGGCTGGACCGGCCGGACACCAGGTCCGTACACAGGATGTGCAGCGCCCAGAACAGCGCACCTCCAAGCGCCAGCCAGTCCCCCGGGGCGGGCAGGAGGCTCCCCTCCGTCCCGCAGATCAGGTACAGCGCCGCCACGGCCAGCCCCAGCGCCGCCCAGGTGCCCGCCGCCGTCTTCCTGCGGAAGAACAGCCAGCCCAGCAACGGCACCAGCACCACGTACAGCGCCGTCAAAAAGCCGCACTTCCCGGCACCGATCCGCTCGACCCCCAGCTGCTGTAGGGTCGAGGCGATGAAGAGCACCGTACCCACCAGCATGCCCGGCAGGACGGCCCGCTTGTCAAACCAGTTCTGCCCGGCCCGGCGCTTGAGCGGCAGACACACCAGGAACACCACCGCCGCCCCCACCGGATAGCGCCAGGCGCCGAACGCCATGGCGGACATCGCCGACGCGCCGCTCTTCTGCGCGGTAAACGCGAACCCCCAGATGACCGCCGTCAGCAGCAGGAGCCATAACGCCCGGGTTTCCTTCTTCATCCAGTTCAACCGATCCTTGCCTCATCATTCGTCAGCAGGATGATTATAGCACAGCTCTCCGCCCTGAGTCTACAGTTTATCCGTCCATTCTTCCGGGATAAGACCGTTTATCGGATCATTTCGGAACAGGGGCATCAAAAAAGAGCGGTCCCGCCGCCCCAACCGCCCGCCGGCTGCTTACAGCCCACAGCGGGCAGCCGATTGCCGCCGCCGCTGTCCGGCGCCGGCCCCGTTCCGGGAGAACCGCCCGTCAAAGAATATTCAAAAAATATTCTTTCGCCAGGTGCCTGGAAATCCTTTTCTTTTTCCCGCATCTGTGGTATAATGCGTCCGAAATCAAACCAGATGTCCCTTTTTCGGGCCATCTGCACAAGGAGGAAATGATTTATGGCAAAGTGGATCTGCAAAGTTTGCGGTTATGTGTACGAAGGCGACCAGCCTCCGGAAAAGTGCCCCCAGTGCAAAGCCCCCGCTTCCCGGTTTGAAGAACTGATCGAAGGCCGGATCTGGGCGGCCGAGCACATCGTCGGCGTCGCCAAGGACGTCCCGGAAGACATCAAGGCCGACCTGCGCGCCAACTTCAACGGCGAATGCTCCGAAG
>CAMJXZ010000013.1 GCA_946409855.1 uncultured Clostridia bacterium
CAGAAGTGCATCCGCACCGGCGACATCGACGAGGTCGGCGACATGAGCCACCTGACCTTCTTCGAGATGCTGGGCAACTGGTCCCTGGGCGACTATTTCAAAAAGGAAATGATCCCCTGGAGCTGGGAATTCCTGACCAGCGAAAAATACCTGGGCCTGCCCAAGGACAAGCTGGCCTTCACCGTCTTTGAGGGCGACAAGGACTGCCCCCGGGACGAAGAGGCCGCCAACCTCTGGCGCTCCTGCGGCGTGAAGGACGACCACCTGTTCTACCTGCCCAAGGCCCACAACTGGTGGGGCCCCGCCGGCGTCACCGGCCCCTGCGGCCCGGACACCGAGATGTTCATGATCGTCAAGGAGCCCTGCGGCCCCGACTGCTCCCCCGCCTGCCACTGCGGCGCGTATCTGGAAATCTGGAACGACGTGTTCATGCAGTACAACAAGCAGGCGGACGGCACCTTTGTCCCCCTGGCCCAGAAGAACGTGGACACCGGCATGGGCCTGGAGCGCACCATCTGCGTGCTGACCGGCAAAAAGTCCGTCTATGAGACCGACCTGTTCGCGGGCATCCTGGGCAAGATCGCCGAGCTGTCCGGCAGACAGTACGGGGAAGACGAGGAGACCACCCGGGCCTTCCGCATCATCTCCGACCACATGCGCACGGCGACCTTCATCCTGGGCGACGCCCGCGCCGTGACCCCCTCCAACGTGGACCAGGGATACATCCTGCGCCGGCTCATCCGCCGCGCCGTCCGCTTCGGCATGAGCCTGAACCTGCCCGCCGGCTTCACCGCCGAGGTGGCCAAGGTCATCATCGACCAGTACCAGGCCGTCTACCCAGAGCTCCTGGAGCACCGGGACTTTGTGCTGGAACAGCTGCTCATGGAAGAGGACCGTTTCCAGAAGACCCTCAAGCAGGGCATGAAGGAATTTGACAAGGTGCTTGGCAACATCCAGCGCACCCGGGACACGGCCGACCAGCTGCTGGCCGCGGACGACCCGGTCGCCCTGGGCAAGGAAATGATCGAAAAGCACCAGCTGCGTCCTTCCCCCGACATGGTGCCGGTCATCGACCAGGTGAACGCCGGCAGCGCCGAGGGCGTCCGCGCCGCCGCGCAGGCCCTGCGGGACGGCCTGACCGTGATGGACGGCCGCAGTGCCTTCCGCCTGTACGACACCTACGGCTTCCCCATTGAGCTGACGGTGGAAATGGCGAAGGAACACGGCCTGACCGTGGACGAGAATGATTTCGCCGAGCGCTTCAAACAGCACCAGCAGACCAGCCACGCCGGCGCCGAGCAGCGCTTCAAGGGCGGCCTGGCGGACCACAGCGTCCAGACAGCCTGCCTGCACACCGCGACCCACCTGCTGCAGGCCGCCCTGCGGAAGGTCCTGGGCGACGAGGTGCACCAGAAGGGCTCCAACATCACCGCCGAGCGCCTGCGCTTTGACTTTACCTTCGGCCGCCGGGTGACCCCGGAAGAACTGGCCGAGGTGGAAAGTCTGGTCAACCAGGCCATCCAGGCCAAAGTGCCCGTCACCAAGGAAGAAATGACCGTCGCCGACGCCAAGGCGCAGGGCGCCATGGGCCTGTTTGAAAGCAAGTACGGCGACCGGGTCTCCGTCTACACCATGGGCTCCTTCTCCAAGGAAATCTGCGGCGGCCCCCACGCCGTCAACACCGGCGACCTGGTCAGCTTCAAGATCCAGAAGGAAGAATCCTCCTCCGCCGGCGTCCGCCGCATCAAGGCCGTCATCGGCCGGGACCTGAACCAGCCCGGAGAAACGCTGTAAGCACTGTCCTGACAGATGAATCTGTCAGCGGCGTCTCCGGTATCCCGTTTTCTCTCCGGGGCTGCCGCGGCCTGTGCCGCGCCGGCCCCGGTTTTTGATGCGTTTTCCCTCTGTCCTGAACCGCGGGAGAAAAAGCGTGAAAAAGTATCTGTGCCTGCTTCTTGCCGCCTTTGGTCTGCTGCTCATCGGCCGCGCCGCCCGAGCCGATGAACCCAGCGGGGATTACCTGTACACCACCACCGCTTCCGGAGAAGCGATCATCACCGGGTATCTGGGCCGCGATACGCAAGTGTCCGTTCCCCGGTCCCTGAACGGGCTTACCGTCTCGGCAGTGCGGCTTTCATGAACTGCGACGCCCTTTATGAAATCACCCTGCCGGATGAGATCACCTTCATCGGAGAAAAAGCCTTCTGGTCCTGCGACCGCCTGCTTTCCGTCAGGCTGCCCAAAGCGCTCCAAAGGATCGGGGACGGCGCTTTTTCCTGCTGCCACAGCCTCCTGGAAATCGACCTGCCGGACCGCGTCCAGTCGGTGGGCGAAAAAGCTTTTTCCTCCTGCGACAGCCTTTACCGGGTCCACCTGCCGGACAGCTTCGCCGAGCGGTACTGCCGGGAAAACGGCCTTGCTTTCCGGCTCGCCGACTGATTAAAAAACGCGCACGGCGCAGCGAAACCTCATCAGGATCCTTCGCGGCCATCCCGGACCCTGCCGGGCGGCCGCGAAGTTTTTTCTTCCTCCGGCCCCCTTTTCGTCACGAAAAGTTCTTGCATTTTTAACAGATCATTAATATAATAGACATGAAGGTAAGACATGGCCGGGGACTGCCGGTACAGCGGCATATCCGTTCATTCCGCCCGGAATCTCTTCATTTATTTTATTTAAAGGAAACGGCATGAAACATTTTTCCAGAATTTTCTTTTTTCTTGTTTTTATGATGTGCCTGGCCGCCGCCCCCAGCCTGGCGGAAACGGCGCGGGACATTACCGCCCAGGCCACGCTCAAGGCCTCCAACCATCAGATCAGTTCCGCCCGCGTCCTGGACCGGGATTACAAGACCATCTGGAACAGCCTCAACCGCCGCAAGGAAAACCTGGAGTTTGAAACGGACGAACCCTGTTTCGGCATCTATCTCTGCTCCGGGATGGAAAAGCTCAAGCCCTGGATCGTCGAGGTGCCCCAGGGGAAGGACTGGGTGGAAGTTGCCCGCTCTCAAGGGAAATACGGCCACGAGTACGTGCCGCTGGACGGGCTGACCCATTTCCGGGTGCGGCTGGAAGGAAACGCCTCCCAGGTGTTTTCCGTCAATGAAATCTACCTGCTCTCCGCAGGGGACCTGCCGGACTGGGTGCAGGTCTGGCAGCCCACCGTGGAAAAGGCCGACCTGATGATCCTGGCCGCCCATCCGGACGACGAGATGCTCTTTTTCGGCGGCATGATCCCCACCTACGCGGGGGAGAAAAAGCTGGACGTGGTCGTCTGCTACCTGACCTGCGGGACGCCGGGCCGGCGCAGCGAGCTACTCAACGGCCTGTGGTACTGCGGGGTGCGGACCTATCCGGACATCGGCACTTTCTGGGACAAGATCACCTACAAGCTCGACAAGCAGTACAAGGTCTGGGGGCAGAACACCATCTGGAAATATGTGACGGCCCTGCTGCGCCGCTACAAGCCGGAGGTCGTCGCCACCCACGACGTGAACGGCGAATACGGCCACGGCGCCCACCGGGTCTGCGCGGACGCCTGCCTGCACTGCGTCGCCGCCGCCGCCGATGAAAGCAAGTACAAGGACAGCCTGAAGACCTACGGCGCCTGGCAGGTCAAAAAGCTGTACATCCACATGTACCCGCAGAACCAGGTGGAATTCGACTGGGACGTCCCGCTGGAAAGCCAGGGGGGCAAAACCGGTTTTGAAACCGCGGTGGAAGCGTACAAGCTCTACGTTTCCCAGCAGCAGCCCCAGTATCAGGTGGAACCGCGGGACAGCGTGAAGAGCTGCTACCTCTTCGGCCTGGCCTACACGGCCGTCGGCCCGGACACCGAAAAGAAGGACCTGTTTGAGAACGTTTTTCCCGCCGAACCGTAACATCACCTTACAGGAGGGACGTCCATGAAAAGACTGTGCTGCGCGCTGCTTTCCGTCCTGCTGCTCCTTTCCCTGCTGCCTCAAGCTCTTTCAGCTTGTTCTGCAGTTCCTTTCCCTGCTGCCGCAGGCTTTCGCGGAAATGCCGGATTTGTATTATACCAACAAAGTCAAGTATATCAAGGCGGTACAGGCCTACAACTACCGGGTCAAGCTGCGCGGTGAGCCCCTCGCGGAAGAGCACGCAAGCGGCCCGATCCTCGGCTGGTATTACTCCGGAACGCCGGTATTTGAGCTGGGAAGAACAACTGTACCAAGCAGTTTGAAGAACGGATTGGTCGAATGGTCACTGGTCCGGGTCGGCGGACGCCTAGGATACATGATGTCCGAATTCCTGGTGGACTATCCGGACTGTGATCCATCTTACGCCGAAGTGTTCCCGATGGAAGGAGAAACCGCCGCTTTCAGCCGGATTACTTCCGTTGATCATATTGTCACCGGAAATCCGTTTCAATTAAACATCACTGCCGTCCAGGACACTGCTCCTGACGTACTCCCGGTACACAGCATCATCCGGGTACTGGGCATCCTGAAAGAAGAAGACTCTGACGAAGGCCCTCTGCACATCGCGGTGGACAGGGAAGACGGCACCGTTTACGGCTTCCTTTCTTCCGAAGAGGCCGCCTGGACCTGGGACCATCAGACCGCCAAGGTGCGCGCCCTGGTCCCGGATGAGCTGATCCCGCTCCGGCAGAAGCCGGACGCCTCTTCCCAGCGGATCTGCTCCCTGTATCCCGGCACGGAGGTCATGAACCTGTTCACGACGTTCACCAGCGGGGCCGGCTGGACCCGCGTCCGCCTGGATAAAACCATCGGGTATGTCATCACCGCGCAGCTGGATTTTGACGCCCAGGAGTTCCCGCTTTTCCGTCCCCAGCCGGCCCGGCTGAAAGTGACCAGCGCCGCCCTTGCCGCCGGCCTGTCGTCCAAAGTCGTCAAGGACAACATGCTGTTCGTGCTGGGCAAACGGACCGGTAAAACCGGGTCTTACCTGTGCCTGACCAGAAACAGGGACCAGGACGGGGACAATTACCTGATCCAGACCGGCTATATCCCCCAGAAAGAACTGATCCTCCCCGAGCCGGGCGGCGTATCGACCAAAGGCACCCTGACCGCCGACTCCTGCCTGTATACGATGGACGAGGAAGGCGGGATGGTCAAGATCACAGACAGTAAAGGCGTTCCCGTCGTCTATCCCGAGAAGAGCGAATTCGTCATTTCCTACGCGCTGAACGGTTATCTCCGGAAGGAAGGCGGCCCCCTCGCCGAGGGCTACTTGACCCGGAACACCGCCTGGGTATACGTGGAACTGCGCGTGCCGGAACAGTACAAGGGCGTCCGGGGCTTCCTGCCGATCAGCGTGATCAGCTTTGACCCGCGCCTGATCCTGCCCGGATACTTTACCGGGGACTGACCGGTTCCGGCGGCATCCGGTTTTCTCCGGCGCAGCCGCTGTTTTTCAGCCGGACAAATTCCGGTCCTTCACGGAAAGCCGGGAAACCGCCTGCCGGAAACAGGGAGCGATTGTCCGGGATCCTGCCGCTTACCGTGCATCCGCACATCTGAATCATGGATTCTTCGCGATAAGGCCGGCCCATTGGGGCCGGCCTTCCTCATCGCGCAGAATCATACCTGGGGGCAGCCCCCGGGAACGGCTCCGTCTGTCCTGTTTCGCCGGACATCCGGCTCTGCCCACCAGCGCCCGCCCTCCTGGCGTCACCCTGAACCCAGAAAAGCGTTTGCCGCCGCAAGGCAAACGCCAGGGGGAAGGATCTGTTCTGCCGTTCAAAAGGCAATCCGCCCCGCAAACGCGGGGCGGATTGCTTGTTCGCTTATCTTGATTTGTTTCCGTCCGATTGATCATTCAACCCGGGGGCTGCGGAAGGAGGTCACGGGCTTCAGGCCGCCGCGCTTGTACTGGGTGACTTTGCCACTCCAGTATTCCCACAGGTACCACTTGTTCAGGTTCTTGCCGCTGCCGGACTTCAGGGTGGGCAGATCGTCCCGGTCATACCAGCCTTCCAGGATCTGGTCCTTGGTGTAGTGATGCAGGTACTGGGTGGGGGAAAGCTTCCTGGAGGCATGCTGGCCGTCCACCTTGGAGAACGTGATCTTCGGGAAGGTGATCCCGGCCACGGTGGTGGTGGTATGGGTTTCCAGCATGGTCACGGTGGAGGCGGCGTACCGGACGGTGTATTTTTCCTTGTCGCTGACCTGGTAGGTGATCAGGTAGTCGATCAGGGTATGGGGCGCGTCGTTGCGGTAATTCGCCACGATCTTGCGGATGTAATTGCCCTTGGGGTAGTAGGTGCGCACCTGGGCGACGTACAGGGTGTCGTAGGTCGCATTCTTTTTCGTCTTGACGCCGTTCACCCGGACGTATTTATAGCCTTTGACCGTAACCTGTTCCCAGGTCACAAAGGTTTCGCCGCCCTCCTGGCCGGTCCGGAAAGGATCGCCCTTGTAATTGCACTCATCGGCGATGGCCTCGGAATAGTCCGGCAGCGCCAGCCGCTCCACCCGATTGGGAATGTAGCAGGTCACTTCCTCCGCGCCCAGCGCAGCCGTGGAAACGGACAGCACGGATACGGCAACCAGCAGGAGCGCAAGCAGACGTACGTTCTTTTTCATGGAAGATTCCTCTCTTTCTCTGAATATCATTTGCCTGATCCATTATAGCGCATTCGGTCCGTCAGCACAATATTTTTTTCCTGTTTTCGCAGAATTTAAGATTTTCGAAAGATTTCCGTATCGCAGGGCGTCCGTTGTCATTCCCCCGATTTCATGGTATAGTATCCGTACATGTACCTGTTCAGTCCAAGACTGAACAGATACCGCAGGGGGGTCTTTCGACCCCCCTACGAAACCCCCCAAACGGATTTGCCTGTCGCCCTTACAGGGCTCCCGGGCGGCAAATCCGCAAGGAACGCATTTTTGCTCCCGGATGGCAAGCTAACCTCCGCAAAAATGCTCCTCGCGGCGTACATGCCGCCGCTGCGGATTGTAATCAGGGGGAAGATTCCCCCTGATCACCCCCTCCGCAGATCGATGCATGTCTTCTCCTTTGTCAGGGGACTGAACAGTTGCCCGTACATTACATTCATGCGTGGGAAAGAGGAAAAAACCATGCGGAAAAACTACCGGAAAACCCTGACCGCCTGTTATCTCGGTTTTATCACACAGGCCATCTGCGCCAATTTCGCGCCGCTGCTCTTTCTGAAATTCCACCACGATCTCGGGATCCCCCTGGGGAAGATCGCCCTGATCCCCATGGTGTTTTTCTTTACGCAGCTGCTGGTGGACGTGTTCTGCGCCTATGTTGTGGACCTGATCGGCTACCGGCAGTGCGTGATCGTTTCGGAAATCGCCTCCGGCCTGGGGCTGGCCGGGCTGGCCGTTCTGCCCGGCCTGCTCCCGGACCCCTTTATCGGCATCCTGATCTGCGTTTTCCTGTACGCCATCGGCAGCGGGCTGATCGAGGTGCTGGTCAGCCCCATCGTGGAAGCCTGCCCCTTTGAACACAAGGACGCGGTGATGAGCCTGCTGCATTCCTTCTACTGCTGGGGCTGGGTGGGGGTGACCCTGCTGTCCACCCTCTTTTTCGCCCTGTTTTCTCTGGACCAGTGGCGGATCCTGGCCTGTCTGTGGGCGCTGATCCCGCTGTACAACATCTTCAATTTCGCCGTCTGTCCCATCGAGCGGCTGACCGAAGAGGGAAAGGGCATGTCGGTCGGCAGCCTGTTCCGGGTGCCGCTGTTCTGGCTGGCGGTCCTGCTGATGGTCTGCGCCGGCGCGTCCGAACTGTCCATGGCGCAGTGGGCCTCCGCCTACGTGGAAGCCGCCCTGGGCTTTTCCAAAGCGGTCGGCGATCTCATCGGACCCTGCCTGTTTGCCGTGACCATGGGCGTCAGCCGGGCGCTCTACGGCAAATTCGGCCAAAAGCTGAACCTGGAAACCACCATGACCGCTTCCGCGGTCCTCTGCGTTGGCTGCTATCTGCTGGCTTCCCTGGCGGCCGCCCCGGTGCTGGGCCTGATCGGCTGTGTGTGCTGCGGGTTCTCCGTGGGACTCATGTGGCCCGGCACCATCAGCCTGGTTTCCCCCCGGCTGAAAAACGGCGGGACCGCCCTGTTCGCCATGCTGGCCATGGCCGGGGATCTGGGCGGGACCTGCGGCCCGAGCCTGGTGGGCGCGGTCACCCAGCACGCGGGGGACCGGCTGCAGGCCGGCGTCCTGGCCGGCGTCGTCTTTCCGCTGATCCTGCTGGTCGTCCTGATCTGCCTGCGCAGGAAAACCGCGGCGGATGAACAGCCCTGATCACGGCCGCCGGCCCGCCAAAAACACCCGCGCCCGCCAATTTGGCGGGCGCGGACGCTTCTGTTATTTGCTTTTGTCCGATCGGACCATCAGGCCTTGTCGATGCTCAGAACGTTCCTGGCAACGTAGCCGTAGGTATTGCCGACCTTGACATAGGACCAGGTGCTGCCGGTATGGAACACGGTCACCTTGGCGCCGACCTTCATGGTCGCCAGCGTCCTGCCGGTACCGGTGGAGCCGGTGTACAGCTTGTAGTTGCCGTTGGCGACGCGCTTGACGGTGGCGGCGCGGGCCCTGGTGTTGGTCAGGGTCACGTAATCCGCCCCTACGTAACCGGACATTTTGCCGGTGGTGATGTACATGGTGTTGCCCTGGCGGCTCAGCACGGAAACCGTGGTGCGGGTCTTCAGCGTCCCGACAACCTTGGAGCCGGAGCTGGCGGTGGACCGCACATTGACCTGCCGGGTGATCATCGCCCGCACGGTGTCATTGTTCCTGCGGACGGGGCCGTTCAGGCTGCCGGTGGTTGTGCCGGTGGTCGGCTTGGTCGTGGCAGCGGTCGGCTTGGTGGTCGTCGAGGTCGGCTTGGTCGCGGTGCTGCCGGAAACGGGCCTGAGGTATTCACCCCACATATAGCCTTCCCGGGTGCCGATCCTCACTTTGTACCACTGTCCGTTGTACGGACCGCCCAGCACGGTTACCTTCGTGCCACGGTTGTACTGTCCGATTTCAGTGCCGTGAGAATACCAGTCGCGCAGACGGACAAAATCCCCGGTCACTTCCATCTGGGTTTCCGCGAAGGAGACTACCGGCAGCATGGCGGCCAGCATGGCCACCAGCACCAGCATGGAAATCACACGCATCGTCTTTTTCATTTGGTTTGCACCCCCATCAATTACTGTTCGGTAAAGCCGGGCTGCTGCCCGGCCTTTTGCAGCAAGTTCAATCAAAGCAATATACAATTACCCGTTACTTAATATACACCATTTTCAAGCGTTTTTCAATGCTTTGTCCCTTCTCAAATGTTTCACATTCCATAAGATTGTATTACAATTTCGTAACAATTTGGTGCTTCCCTCCTTCCTCTTTTCTCGTCCCTGTTCTCCTGAAGAATACGGTTTTTCATTGTTTTCGCCGCTGTTTGGGTCTTTTTCTCCCCTCCGTTCAGAAAGCCTTCCGTTCATAAAATACTGAGATTTGATAACGGGATTGTTAAGAAATTCCGCAATCATGTCCTTTTTGTTTCGGATTCTTCCGGCCGTTCCTTTTCCCGTTTTTGGATAATGACCGGTTTCCTCTTGTGCGGCAGGCGTTTTCGTTCTTTTTGCGGCCCGGCGTTTTGTTACGCGTCCGTGACTTTTTCTTTACATGCCCGGAACGGTCCGGATTTGTTTCCCGTATGTTTTACCGCCCGGTTCCTTTCGGTGTCCTCATGATACACCCGCCGGGCCCGCATCCTGTGAACCGCGTTTTCCCCATTCCCGCCCCCGCCGGCAGCCGGGTCCAGTGGGCACTTGAAAAAGCCGCCTGCCGCTGGTATAATGGACGCGGGAAGCGGGAGAACGCCGCTTATCCCGAAAGGAGCGCATGATGAAGGATCAGCCTGACAGTCATCGGGGAAAACCCGCTTTTCTCGCCTCGGCGGACAGCGCCCTGAACCGGACGGACGCCATGCTGCGGGTCATGGAGGATCCCGTCCCGGCGAAAGCCAGCTTTTATTCCCAGCAGGAGATCGCTTTCAGCGACGCGATGCACACCATCGTACAGGCTTTGCGGGCCGTTTATGATACCGGCATTTCCCGCAAGCAGCTCCGCAGGGAAAGCGGGCTGAACAAGAAGGCCTTCCGCCAGGTGGAGGAGCTGGACCCGGACGCCCGCCTGGGAGACGTGCTGAGCGTCCTCGCCGTCGCCCACAAGACCCTGGCCGTGGTGGACCTGCCGGACAGAACGGACACCCCGGCGGACCGGCCCGAAAAACAGCACGCCTGAAGCGGCCGCCGAAACCCGGCGGGCCGGAGGTTTTTTCTTCCTGTATACAGCAAAGCAGCAGCCGCGGACCGTCGTGATCCGCGGCTGCTGTTTTTCTGTCCGGTTTGACCCGGGGGATTCTCTTACTCTGCTTTGGTCAGAAGTTCCAGGGAATGCTCCCGGTTCATCTTTTCGCACATGGCCAGGAACGCGTCCACCGGCACGCCGTGCAGCTGTTCCTTGACGCCGCGGACCGTGACGGACACCGTCCCCGTCTCCGCTTCCTTGTTGCCCAGCACCAGGATATAGGGATCCTTGTACTTCTTATAGGCCTTGATCTTCTCGTTCATGTTCTTGTCCGCATAATCGGCTTCCACGCGGATGCCGGCGCGGATCAGCTTTTCGGCCACCTGCGCGGCGTACCCGTTGTTTTCCACCCGAATGGGCACGACCGCCACCTGATAGGGGTTCATCCAGAAGGGGAACGCGCCCTTGAAGTGCTCGATGGCGATGCCGATGAAGCGCTCGAAGGAGCCCAGGATCGCGCGGTGGATCATCACGGGGCGCTTCTGGGTGCCGTCGCTGGCGGCGTACTTCATGTCGAAGTTCAGGGGCAGCTGGAAGTCCAGCTGGATGGTGCCCATCTGCCATTCGCGGCCCAGGGCGTCCTTCATCTTCAGGTCGATCTTCGGGCCGTAGAACGCACCGTCGCCCTCGTTGATCTCAAAGTTGCCTTCGCCGTAGACCTCCAGGAGGATGTTCTTTAAGTCTTCCTCCGCCCGGTTCCACACTTCGATATCGCCCATGTAATCGTCCGGGCGCGTGGACAGCTCGGCGGCATAGGTGAGGCCGAAGGTGTTGTAGATTTCCGTGGCGATGGACATGATGTCCTTGATCTCATCGGCGATCTGCTCTTCGGTGACCAGGATGTGCGCGTCATCCTGATGGAATTCCTGCACGCGGAACAGGCCGTTCAGCTCGCCGCTCTTTTCCTTGCGGTGAATCACGTCCACCTGGTTGATGCGGAAGGGGAGGTCCCGGTAGGAGCGGCCCTTGTTCATGAAGACCTTGATGGCGTTGGGGCAGTTCATGGGCTTGAGGGCCATGGTTTCGGGGCTGTCCAGCGTCTCGCCGGGCAGGATGAACATGCCGTCCATATAGTGGTCCCAGTGGCCGGAGGTCACCCAGAGCTCCTTCTTGGAAAGCACCGGGCCGGAGATCTCCTGATAGCCGTGCTGCTCATGGATGTTCCGCCAGAAGGAGAGCAGGGCGTTGTACATCTTCCAGCCGCGGGGCAGCCAGTAGGGCATGCCGGGGGCGGTGGAATCCATCATGAACAGATCCAGCTGGGGACCCAGCTTTTTATGATCCCTCTCCAGCGCTTCCTGGATGAGGGCCTTGTGGGCCTTGAGCTCGTCCCGGTTCGGGAAAGCCCAGACATAGATGCGCTGGAGCATGTCGTTGTGCTCGTTGCCGCGCCAGTAGGCGCCGGACAGGGCGTGGATCTCAAACGCGGCGCTCATCAGTTCCTGGCTGTTTTCCACGTGCGGGCCGCGGCAAAGATCGACAAAATCGTCGCCCGTCCAGTAAATGGTGATGACCTCGTCCGCCGGCAATTCCTCAATCAGCTCGGTCTTGTATTTCTGACCCTGGAAGAGGGCCAGCGCTTCGTCGCGGGAAACTTCCTTGCGGACCCAGGCTTCCCGGCGCTTGATGATTTCCCGCATCTTTTCCTCGATCTTCGGGAAATCCTCCTGGGTGACGGACGCGGGCAGCAGGAAATCGTAATACAGCCCGTCCGCGATCTGCGGCCCGATGGCGTACTGAACGGTCTTTCCGTACAGCTCGATGACAGCCTTGGCCAGGATGTGGGCCAGGGAATGCCGGTACACACTGAGATACTGTTCCTTATCCATAGATAAAACCTCCTTGCGGGACTTGCTGCCCCGTTTTTACGCGGCTACCGGCCGCATAATTTTCCGGCGTCCGCGGCGTTTTCTGGCCGCCGGCCGGTTAACTAAATATTATAGTGCCGGTTCAGGATATTTGTCAATCGCCGGATTTCCCGTTTTTCCGGCGTCCGGAAAGAAAATTCCTGCGTATTTTCTGAAAATGGCTGTTGCGGCGCGGCAAAAAATAGTGTATAATGTGAACAGAACGTGAACAGGAAGGGGATGATCTCCCGTGTCTCAGATGAACGGCACCACCAAATTCACCCGGTTTACCGAAGGCCAGGAGACAGCTTCGGTCATTCTGTCCCATGTATACGGCGCGCTGGAAGCGAAGGGGTACGACCCCATCACCCAGCTGACCGGTTTCATCCTGACCGGAGACCCGACCTACATCACCAGCTACAACAACGCCCGCAGCCTCATCTGCCGGCTGGAGCGGGACGAGATCCTGGAAGAGCTGGTCCGTTACTACGTTCAGGGGAACTTTTCCCACTGATGGGCCGCGTACTGGGCCTGGATGTGGGGGATAAACGCATCGGCGTCGCCCTGAGCGACGAAACCCGGCTGATCGCCTCGCCCTACTGCGTGATCCACACCGTGGGCTGGGGGCCGGACAGCCGGAAGATCGCGGACATCATGCGGGAAACCGGCGCGGAGCTGATCGTCAGCGGCCTGCCCTGCAACATGGACGGCAGCATCGGCTTCCAGGCGAAAAAGGTGCAGGACTTTATGGCCGTGGTGGAAAAGCTCGGCTGGCCGGTGGAATGGATCGACGAACGGCTGACCACCGTCTCCGCCCAGCGGGCGCTGATCGAAGGCGGCGTGCGCCGGGAGGACCGCCGCGAACAGGTCGACAAGGTCGCCGCCGCGGTGATCCTGCAGGCCTGGCTGGATCTGAAACGCAATACCAACCAACCAAACGAAAAGGAGCAACCCATGGCTGACAACGAAAAGAATCTGCCGATGGACGGGGAAGGCGAAAACGAACTGCCCGAAATCATCGAACTGACCGACGAAGACGGCACGGTCACCCGGTTCGAATATATGACCACCATCGATTACGAGGGGGATCTCTACGTCGCCCTGATGCTGGCCGAGGACGAAGAGGAAGAGGACGAGGAAGGCAACGTGGTCATCCTCAAGATCGAACAGGACGAAAACGGCGAGGACATCTACGTCTCCATCGAGGACGACAGCCTGGCCGACGCCGTGTTCCAGAAGTTCCTGGAAATGGTGGACGAGGCCGACTTCGAGTGACCTCTGCCCGACGCTTCAAAAACCGTTTTCCGGTTTCCCGGAAACGGTTTTTGTAATAGAACGCAAGGGGGTCTTGCGACCCCCTTGCGAGAACCCCCAACAGCTTTGCCTGTCGTCCCTTCGGGACTCCCGGGCGGCAAAGCTGCAAGGTAGCCCAGGGCCTGCCGGCCCGTTATTCGCTGAAATGGAGCCACCGGCTCCATTTCCGGGCGCGAATAACCCCGCAACGTACATGCCGCTGCTGCGGATTTTAAGTAGAGGGTCACTTCATGCCGGGGCCTACCGGCCCGCTGTTCGGTAAGAACAGGCCACTGGCCTGTTCTTCGGGCCCTCACAGCCCCCCTCTACACTCCCCTCGCCACGAACAGACCGACGCGAAGCCCTGCCGCCTCCGGTCAGCTGCGCTGATCCGGCGAATAAATCGCCGGACGGACACGGTCTTCGTGTCGCTCTGTCCCCATCATATCTCCCTCACATCTTGACTTTCCCCTTCTTTGCCTGCCCCGTGAACAGTGACAAAACGTAACATTTCCTTCACAGATTTGTCATCATAAGATTGACAGCGGTTCCGGACGGGTTTATAATGGAAAGTGATTCATCAGGATCACAAAAAGAGAGGTACAGAAAGATGAAAAAATGGCTTCGTTTTGTCAGCGCGGTACTGATCGCTTCGGTCGCGCTGTCCTTTTCGGCAGTGTCCCTGGCCGAAGAAACGACGCGCGTTTTTATCCCCAATAAAATCGGCCGTCTGGTGCTGCCCGATCTGCCGGAATACGTCGCCCTGAGGACCAGGACGGAGAGCGTCGCCACCTACGGCAACCCGGACGATCCGACCGATCCCTGCCCCATCCTCCCGGTGACGGGCGGCAAGATCGAGCTGTTCTTCTCCGAGCAGCCGGACTGGGCGATGGTGCTCTGGGCCGAAGGCCCCGAACCCCTGAGCGTTTCCGACACCGGTTACGCCCAGACCACCTCCGCCGGCCACAAATTCCAGCCCGGCTGGTGGGACAATCCGGATGTCATGACCATCAACGATCCCAACGACGCCACCAAAAAGATCACCGTCTGGGCGAACACGGGCAACGGCCACATCAAGGGCCACCCCGCCCCGGCCGGCCGGGACGAGGCCTATCTGGCCGGGAAGGACAACGTCGTCGTCCAGTACGGCCGCAGCGGGACCGTCAATTACGTGGAATACACCATTGAGGATGATTTTTACCACACCGGCATGGACGGCGCGGTGACCGTGATCCGCTACGAGCCGGTCATCGTGGACGGGGACCGGTACATTTACGTTAAAGACGCCGACGGCAAAATCGTCATGGAGCCCTCCGGGAAACAGTACATCGCGTATGAAAACGGCGGCTGGGTCTATAAGGACATCATGCAGAAGAAAAAGTTCAACCTGAAGGGCGAGATTGAATATAAGACGGATCCAAAAGACCCAAAGAAGAAAATCGCCGTCTGGAAAAACGGTCTGCCCGGCTATTACAAAAAAGGAGACCCCGCCCCCTTCCTGGGCAACGAAGACGATTATTCCTACCTGATCAATACTGACGACAATCTCGTCCACTGGTATTACACCACTTGGTACATCTCCAAAGTGATTGCCACCTACCCGGAAGACAATTACATCGTGGAAGTCGAGTCCGACTGGCGCAACGACGCCGGGCAGTTCCTCTACGGCTACAAGATCACCTATTCCCCCAAGCCGGGCGAACGGTACAGGATCACCTACGCGCCGCGGACCTCCCTCGTTCTGGAAGATCCCAAGAATCATAATTTTTCCGTCTTCGACGAAGGAGAAGCGGGTGTTCTCTTCCCCTACAAATTCTACAAAGAAATCCCCAGCACGGACATGGAAGCCTATATTACCGACATGATCACGACCCTGCAAAGTCAGATTCAGACAGCGCTTAACGACGGCAATCAGAAACTGGCCGATACGCTGACAGCCCAGCTGAACGCTATCAAAGACAGGCAGCACAATTACGACGGCACCTATGTCCACCGCTACGATGCCGATATGCCGATCTACGGCGAATACTGGGACGGCACCTATTCCCTGGTCTCCGGCAGCGGCGACTACCTGCGCTACTGGTACGAGGAAGGCCACGGCCGCCGGGTCCGCAAGTTTGGCCTGGTTCCCTGCACCTCTTTCCCCAGTCCCCGCATTCAGTAAAACGATCCTGATACACAACAGTCCCGCCGCGGATCAAACGCCGCGGCGGGGCTGTTTTTGAAATGTTTCTTTTTAATTCGGGATTCGTCCAACCTGATTCGGGGTTTATCCAGCGCGTCTCTGCGTCGGAGAACATACGCTTCGGTGTTCTGGTTTTGGAAATAATAGTGGAGAATGAACCTCATCCGTCAGCTGCGCTGACACCTTCCCCAGTGGGGAAGGCTTTTGGGGCTGTTGGCCGTTGTCGTCTTCCTCTTTGGTGATTGCGAGGGCCTGAAGAATGAACCGCCGGATCATTTTCCGTGCCCTCACAGCCCCCAGAGGGGAAGGCTTTGGGCATCCCCGGCCCTCGGTGGTGTCAGCGCAGCAAGCGATCATAAGCCTTCCCCTCTGGGGAAGGTGTCGCGCCGAAGGCGTGACGGATGAGGTTTCTCTCTGGGATCCACAGCGCCCGGAAAACAGGCTTATGGTCCGTTTTCAGCAAGGACGGTCCGACAGACCCCAGCAGCAGCTCATAGGGCCGGATGAGGTTTCTTCCGGTCGGTGACTTTTTATATCGGCCTGTTTTAGGGTCTTTCAAGCCTCTCTGCTTACCCCTCCGCCGACAGAATCTCGGCGATTTCCTCTTCTTTGGTCACCGCGGTCCAGTGCCCTTCCAGGCAGTACCGAACGTCCTCCCCGGCGATCACCCGGGCCAGGCTGCGGCTCAGGGCGGGATCCTTTTCCCAGGTGGGAAATACCCCGCAGTCCGCGTCGCCCAGAAACAGCACTTTTTCCGCCGTCGCTTCGATCAGCGTCGAATCGTCCGTGTGCGGGGCTTCGGCTTCAAAAATCCGGACGGGGCAGTTCCCCAGGTCCAACCGCATTTCGCCGGTATACGTCATATCGGCCGGCCGCACCACGACGGGCTGTCCGCCCGCGTACTCCTTCCGGACGCTCGCGTGGAGCGAAAAAAATACCTCCGGCCCCTTCCGCGCGATTTCCTCCCGGAACGCAAGCAGGTGCCGGTTCGTTTTTTCGCCGGCCAGGGAAAGCCCGTGAACCGCGTGCAGGGCGAAGGAATGATCCCAGTGCCAGTGGGTCAGCACCGTCAGCGCGGGCAATGGCAGCCCCGCTTCCGAAAGGGCCTCATAAAACGCCTGTACGTGCGCGCCGGAATGCCCCGCGTCCACCGCCAGGCTCCACCGGTCCCCCCGGATATAGCCCAGGTTCGGCCGGTCCCGCTCTTCCTCAAAGGGGAAATACCAGACCCGGTCCGTCAGCTGCTTCAGTTTCATCCTTTTCCCTTTCCGGACCAAAGACCGGTCACTTCATGATCTTTCCAAGCAGCGGCGTCATTTCCTCGGCGATGGCGCCCGACATCCAGGCGGCGATCTCCGGCTCGCTCAGCGGCACCTCCGGGCCCAGCGCCTCCCGGACCTCCTCGGTGGTGAAGGTCATTTCCCCCTCCGGGGAGACGCAGCGCAGGTGGAACTCCGGCCTGTCCGGGTTGGCGGTGATCAGGGTGACCATGGTCGCCGGGATGTCGCCCAGGGGCAGGCAGTCGATGGAGGTGGTATCAAAGCTGGCGGTCAGCAGCGTCCCCTTGCCCGGTTCGCTGGTCAGCTCCAGCCCGCCGCCGGAGGCCATGGCGTTCTGCATCAGCATGGGGATCCCCAGGCCGATCTTCCGGGTGGTGCGGGTGGTGGTAAAGGGACTGCGCACCCGTTCCAGCAGCTCCTGGTCCATGCCGCAGCCGTCGTCCCGGACGGTCATGATCAGCATGCCGTCTTCCTTCAGTTCAAAGCCGATCTCCACGCAGGAGGCCTCCGCGCGGATGCTGTTCTGGGCGATATCCAGCAGGTGCAGGGACAGGTCTTTCATCAGCTCATCTCCGTTCAGACAGTGTTCGTAACGTTTCAGTCCCCGGATAAGGAGTAGACACGCATCGTTCCGCGGAGGGGGTGATCAGGGGGAATCTTCCCCCTGATTGTCATCCGCAGCGGGCTGTGAGGGCCCGGAAAACAGGCCGCCGGCCCAGGGGATTTACCTCATCCGGCCCTGCGGGCCACCACCGGGGCCTGCCGGCCCGTCCTCGCTGAAAACAGGCCACCGGCCTGTTTTCCGGGCGCTGCGGACCCCCAGCGGGGAAGGCTTTTGGGCAGGCAGACCCCGGGCCGCAAGACCCCCATGCGGTACCTGTTCAGTCTCTGCCTGAACAGATTCGCGGCAAAAGCGGTCGCCTCCTCAGACGGAAGGCGGAGGCGGGTTTTTCAGGTACTCCAGAAAAGCGGCAGCGGACCGTTCGCGGAGCGTCACCTGTTCCTCCGCTTCGTAGATATCCCCCAGATAGTGGGCGTCGGAGGAATGCAGCACGATCCTTCCCGCCTGCGGGCCGTGGGCGCAGGGCAGGTATTTGGACACCTCCACCGCGGTAAACCCCGGGTCCTCCGGCAGGAACCCCAGGTTGACCAGCACCCCGTTGGCGCCGCGGTTGATGTGGGCGGGCACCGGCACCCCGCCAAACTCACGCACCAGGGCGGCCAGCTTGCTCAGCGGCAGGTCGGACGCGCCGATCAGGAGCGTCTCTTCCTCCCCCAGCACCTCGTCGTCCTCGTTCATCACGTACTGGTGGCCGAAGAAATCCGGCCGGTTTTTCCCTTTGGGCATATGCCCTTTGAGGAATTCGCCGAAGTCAAGTGCGGCGGGCACGTCCGGGAAATATCCCAGCATGTGCACCTCCTCCCGGGTGGTGATCTCCATCCCGGGAATCAGCAAAAGGCCGTACGCGTCCGCGCAGGCCTTTACATAGGGCAGGTTGCGGGCGGCGTTATGATCCGTCACCGCGATCATTTCCAGCCCCTTGATGTGCGCCATGCCGCAGATGTTCGCCGGCGTCATGTCGTCGCTGCCGCAGGGGGACAGGCAGGAGTGCATGTGCAGGTCCGAAAACAGCGTAACCATGGGCCGAAGGTCTTCAGGTGTGGGCGGGAATCTGCCGCTCGTACATTTTCCCGCAGATCTCGTAGCTCGTCAGGGGGGAGCTGAGGATCACGATGCCCTCGTTTTCCGCCTTTTGGAGCACTTCCTTTTCCATTTCGACGTCTTCCGGCAGCACCACGCAGGCCATGTCCGCCAGCACCGCCACCGCCACCACGTTCATGTGGGTCTGCACGGTGGCCCAGGCCATCCCGCTTTCCCCGTGGGACATGACCCAGCTCAGCAGGTCGCAGGAATAGCCGCAGGTCACTTCCGCGTCTTCCGGCAGCGTTTCCGTCAGGTTCCGGGCATTCAGCAGCTCCTTGAGTTCATGTACCGTCATTTTCGTTTCCTCTGCTTCCTGTTGTTTTATTCCCGCTTCATCTGCGCCAGGGTGACCATCTCCTGCGCCATGCGCTGGATCTCCTGTTTCATCAGGTGGATGCAGTCCATCTCCCGGCAGCGGCCGTTCACGATATCCTCGGCAAAGGTCTCGCAGGTTGGCGACCCGCAGGACCCGCAGTCGTACCCCGGCAGCCGTTCCATCAGCTCGTGGATCCGCTGGATCTTCTGCATGGCCACGATGATGTTGCTGTCCAGCTGCATGGCGTTGTTGGGCTCGATGCGCCGGTCGTTCCGGACGGGATACTTGTTCAGGCAGGAGGACGGGACGTCCTCGTCCGGGTGCCGGCGGGGCATGCTGTGCGCCATCGTCTGGATGGTGTTCTTGGCGACGTAATTGTTTTCAAACGTCAGCGGCCCGCCGACGCAGCCGCCCACGCAGGCGTTCCCCTCCAGGTACCTCAGGTCCTTGAGCTTGCCGTTTTCCACCTCTTCCAGCACGCGGATCACGTTGGGGATGCCGTCCACGGACAGGCTGTCCTCCGGGCAGACGGCGTTCGATTCGCCGTCGCTGACCGCCCAGGAGATGCCGTACCGGGTCGCCAGGTGAAAATCCGGGTCCGCCTGCATCTTCTTGATGTGCGGCAGGAGCAGCCCGTAGATTTCCATCACGGAAACGGCCCCGTCCAGCTCGGATTTTTCCTGGGCGATGGGCCGGCGGATCGCCGTCATTTTGGCCGGGCAGGGGGTGATAAAGAAACAGCCGACCTCTTCCGGCGCGCAGCCGCGCTTTAAGCAGAACTCCCGGCGCGCCATGGACGCAGCCACCTCCATCGGCTGGCGGATGTCCACCACGTTGGGCAGCAGGCTCGGGAAACGGACCTGGATCAGCCGCACCACCGCCGGGCAGGCGGAGGAAATCAGCGGCATGGGGATGTCGCCGGTCTTCATCTTTTCCCGGATGGCCTTGGTCACCACGTCCGCGCCGCGGGCCACTTCAAACACATCGTCAAAACCGATCTGCTTGAGCGCTTCCAGCACCAGCTCCGGCTGCTTGAGCCCGCGGAACTGGCCGTACAGCGTCGGCGCCGGCAGGGCAACGGCGTATTTGAAGCGCTTGATCGTCTCCATCGCGTCCACCACCGCCACCTTCGCGTGGTAGGAGCAGATGCGGATGCACTCGCCGCAGTCGATGCACTTTTCATCGATGATGTTCGCCCGGCCGTCCCGGATGCGGATCGCCTCCGTGGGGCAGCGCTTGAGGCAGTTGGTGCAGCCCCGGCATCTGGAGACGTCCAGACGCACAGAATGATATCGGTTTTCCAAACGTCCAAACCTCCTTGGCTTCAGGGATCACTGCAGCATAAACATCATCCGGATCTCGGTGCCGACGCCGACCTGGCTGGTGATTTCAAAGCCGTCGGCGTTCCGCTTCATGTTGGGCAGGCCCATGCCGGCGCCGAAGCCCAGCGCCCGGGCTTCCTCATTGGCGGTGGAATACCCTTCCCGCATGGCCATCTCTACGTCCGGGATCCCGGGACCCCGGTCCTTGGAGACCAGCACGACCCTGTCCGGGAATACGTCCAGCGTCAGCACCCCGCCCTCGGAATGGATCACCAGGTTCAGCTCCACCTCATAGGAAGCCACGGCCACCCGGCGCATGACGTTGGCGCTGACGCCCAGCTGGCGCAGCTGCCGCTTGATGTCCGCGCTGGCCTCGCCCGCATGGGTATAATCGGCGGTTTCCCGCGGGTATTCGGAATGGATCAGTCCGTTCATGACGCGCTCCCTCCCAGGTTCCATTCAGCCGGGACGGGCACGCCGCGCAGGCCCTTTTCATACAGCATGCCGCAGGCCGTAAACGCCGTCAGCCGCGTATGAAGCACCACCATGCCCAGTTCGTCCGCGCCGTCCAGGATATCCTGCGTGGGCACCTTTCCCCGGGCAAAAATCAGGCACTTGAGGTCCAGCATTTCGCTGGTGCGGATGACATGGGGGTTGGTCAGCCCCGTGATCAGCACCGTTTTTTCATCCACGAAGGCCAGCACGTCGCTCATCAGGTCCGAGCAGCAGGCCGTGTAGACCGGGGTATCCAGATGTTCCTGTCCAACCAGTACGCGGGCATGGAGAATATCCGCCATATCCTGTATTGTCATGCGATAATCACCTCAAAACGGTTTTACTTATTGTAAAGCCTGCGCCCGGTTTTGTCAATGAAAACGTCCGGACGGAATACGGGAGAACGCATGGGGGACTTCGTCCCCCCTACGGAACCCCCCTGAGCGCCTTTGCCTGTCGCCCCCTTCGGGGGCTCCCGGGCGGCAAAGGCGAGAGGAAAGAATTTTTGTTCCGCAGGTCAAGCCTGCTC
>CAMJXZ010000014.1 GCA_946409855.1 uncultured Clostridia bacterium
CTTAGATAAAAAGACTCATATCCGACTGTTCTCCTGATCCGAGGAATGTGGATACGCCGCCCAGTTCCACCCCGTCGATCAGTTCCTCCTTATGAATTCCCATGATATCCATGGACATCTGGCAGGCCACCAGCCGGACGCCGTGAGCGATCGCATCGGCAATCAGTTCTTCCAGGGAACTGACTCCTTTGTTTTTCATGATGGCGCGGATCATCCCGGCGCCAGCTCCGCCCATGTTCATGCGGGACAGGCCGAGTTTCTTTGTTCCGCGGGGCATCATGAACCCGAACATCTTTTCGATCGGCATTTTGCCGACCTTCACTTTTTCCGGGCGGCGCAGGATATTGAGCCCCCAGAAAGTGAAGAAGATCGTGACCCTGCGTCCCATAGCGGCTGCGCCGTTGGCCATGATGAAAGCCGCGATGGTCTTGTCCAGGTCACCGGAAAAAACCACAAAAGTCTTCCCGTTCCGCTCCTCCTGCGCACTTGGGAGAGACGATGGTTCCTTCTCTGAGCGGGTAATTTCCGCTGTAATAATGCCGTTTTCAACGGCCAGCCGGTCCAGCCGGTTTCCGGTCCTTTCACACCAGACTTTGATATCTGAAGCAAAGGCGTCCTCTGTTGCTTCAACCCGTATTTCGGTTCCCGCCGGCTTATCCCTGAGAAAATCCGCGACCTTCACGATCGGACCGGGGCATTTCAGTCCTTTCGCATCAATATATGCCTTTTCCCGCTTCGGATCCGCTTTTTCCGGTTTACCGGTGTCCTTTTTCAGCGTCAATGCCCGGTAAGCCTGATATCCCCCGTCCAGTGTCGATACGGTATATCCTCTGTCTGCCAGGATCTCCGCCACCTGTTCGCTCCAGTCACCCACCCGGCAGAAAACGATCACCGGCTTATTCCCGGGTATCGTATCCAGCTTTCCGAAGCCGCCTGAAAAAGGAATATTCACAGCTCCCCCGATCTTGCTGACAATCAGCTCATCCGGTTCCCTCAGATCGACCAGGGTATAATCTTCAAAATTCAGTTCCGCAAATTCTTCCGGTGAAATATGAGTATAGCTGTCCTCCATGGTTGTCTCCGTTCCGAGCGTGTTGACCCGCGTCAGTCTCCAACTTTTTTAATATACAGTTCAAATGTCCCGTCCCCGTTCTCCTGAAACGCCAGGATCTCATGGCCTTCTTCCCTGATGCTTCGCGGCACGTTCCGGGCGGGTTCTCCTGCGTTAAGATGCACCTGCAGGATCTGTCCCTCATCCAGCTCTTCCAGAGCCACCTTCGCTTTCACAAAAGTCACCGGACATTTCACATCTGTAATATCAACATATTCATCCGCTGTAATACCGGTATCAGCCATTTTCCGTTCCTCCTATCAACAGTTCTTCTTTTCGTACGGTCTTGCGTCCGTCCGCCGTTTCAATATGAAACGCGTTCAACACCGGACGATGCTCGTCAGCCAGCGACAGGATCAGATAGCTTGCGCTATGGTCGTTTGCCAGCCTGATATCTTCCTCCGACGGACGTGACGGCGTCTCCGGATGGGAGTGCCAGTTGCCGAGCGGTTTGAGCCCGTTTCTGCGCATGTCTTTCACGGCCTGCAGCTGTTCCCTCGGATCGATACTGAAGTGTTCGCTCGTATGATCGGTATTGGTCATCAGGTATACTTTCCGGATGACCCTGACCCCGTCTTCCCGGTCATTCCCTGCGATCAGTCCGCACGCTTCGTCCGGTCTTTGGGACAGCGCGTATTGCACGACGGCGCGATAATCTTCTTCTGAAATGATGACTTTCATTCGGTCAGTCTCCGTTTCCGCTTTTCAGTTCACAGGCCGGCTGCTCATAGTCGATCAGTTCCGTGATCGTGGGCGTATCTGAACAGACCGCACATCCTTTCCCCCTCGGGGGAAGCTTGATTTTATGAAATTCCATTTTCAGCGCGTCGTAGGTAAGCAGATAGCCCACCAGGAGATCGCCGGCGCCTGTAATGTATTTTATGGCTTCCATCGCCTGCAGTGAGCCGATCACGCCCCCCATCGCCCCGATCACGCCCGCCTGTTTGCAGGTGGGTACCGCATCCTTGGGCGGCGGGTTTTTGAAAATACATCTGTAACAGGGCCCTTTGCCGGGAATGACGGTGGTCAGCTGGCCCTTGAAACGGATGATCCCCGCGTGGGAAAACGGCTTTCCCGCCATCACGCAGGCGTCGTTGATCAGGAATTTTGCCGGAAAATTATCCGTCCCATCCAAAATAAAGTCATATTCCCGTATGAGGTCAAGGATATTGGTGCTGCTCACGAACTGATGGTATGTCTTTACGGTAATATCCGGATTGATCTGACGCATGGTTTCCGCCGCAGATTCCACCTTGGCTTTTCCGACATCATTCGTTGTGTGAATGACCTGCCTTTGCAGATTGGAAAGATCCACCACGTCCGCATCGGCGATTCCGATCGTTCCCACGCCGGCTGCTGCGAGATAAAGCGCCGCGGGTGCGCCGAGACCGCCTGCGCCGATGATCAGAACCTTTGCATTCAGCAGCTTTTTCTGCCCCTTGACGCCGATCTCTTTCAGGATAATATGCCTGGAATAGCGTTCCAGCTGCTCATTCGTAAAAGCCATTACCTTCCGCCTCCCATGAAATAAAGGAATTCCACTTCGTCTCCCTCTTTCAAAATCCGTTCTTGAAATGAATCATGGTCGATGAACTCCTCGTTTACGGAAACCGTCACATACTCAGGTGTCTCCACCTTTTCCATCTCAATCAGTTCAGCGACGGTCATTCCTTCCCGAACCTCCCTGTTTTCTCCCGCGACGGTGATTTTCATAGCGAATTGCCTCCTCTGTCAGATCATATAGTACCAGGCGTCCCCCTGGCGGATCTCCTCTTTCCTGAATTCGTTCTCCCTGGTCCTGTATTCCATCTCAAGGTTTTTCATGCTGACCCGTGTGTCGGCGTCGATCGACCTGGTGATAAATGTATTTCCGCCGATGGTCGTGTTCGCGCCGATCACCGTATCCCCGCCCAGAATGGAAGCGTTGGCATAGATCGTTACATTATCGCCGATGGTCGGATGTCTTTTCTTTCCGGTCAGCTTCTGTCCGCCCCTGGTGGAGAGTGCGCCAAGGGTCACCCCCTGATAGATTTTAACGTTCTTTCCGATCACCGCCGTCTCACCGATCACAATGCCTGTTCCGTGATCAATAAAGAAATATGGGCCGATCTCCGCTCCGGGATGGATATCGATCCCCGTTTCGGAATGCGCGTATTCGCTCATCAGTCTCGGCAGCACCGGAATCTGAAGCTTGCGCAGTTCATGGGCGATCCTGTATACGGTGATCGCCATGAAACCGGGATACGCGAGGATGATCTCTTCGATACATCCTGCGGCCGGATCGCCTTCAAAAGCTGCGGTCAGGTCGGTTTCCAGGATCTTCCGGATATCGGGGATACGGTCAAAAAAAACCTTGCATACCCGGTAGCTTTCCCTCTCACGCTCCTCTTCATTCATTGCGCCGCGTTTCCGACAGAAATCAAGCGCTAACGTGACCTGCTGATGCAGGTGATAAAACGCGTCCTCGATCGTCACTGCAATGCTGTTTTCCGGATTGACGATCCGGGTGGAACGATCCCGAAAGTATCCGGGATAGATGATCCGGAACAGCTTTTCCACGATTATCCGGACTTCTGCCTTATCCGGCTTGTTGTAAATCCGGGTCGCGTCTACGTTTTTTCCCTGCCGATAATCTGAAAAGATATGCTGAATGATCTGTTTGATCTCTTCCTCAGCCACAATCCCGTTCACGCTTTCCTCTTTCCCGCACAGCTGTGAGTATATCGCCGGACAGCTAAAGGAGATGCGGCGATATACGGGCTTTATGCGAATGTTTTCAGTACGCGCACCAGCGCGTCGATGTCGTCCGGGGAATTATACAGTGCCAGCGTAGGTCTGACCGATCCCTCATAGCCGAAGCGTCTGAGTACCGGCTGTGCGCAGTGATGTCCTGTCCGGACCGCGATACCGTAACTGTCCAGCCGTTTCCCGACTTCCTCATCCGTGTAGCCGTCCAGTTTGAAGGAGAGCACAGACGCCTTGTTCAATGCCGTCCCGATCAGACGCAGACCTTTCACTGCCTGCATTTCCTTCATTGCGTATTGCAGGAGCTCATGTTCCCACCTGTATACGCAGGGCATACCGATCTCGGACAGATAATCCAGCGCGGCTCCCAGACCGACTGCGTCCGCGATACTGCCGGTCCCGGCTTCGAATTTATTGGGAATCGCATTGTAGATCGTCCGCTCAAAAGTTACGTCCGCAATCATGTTTCCGCCGCCGTGATAGGGTCCGGCCTGTTCCAGAAGTTCTTTTTTGCCATATACGACGCCGATACCTGTCGGGGCAAAAATTTTGTGTCCGGAGAAAACGAAGTAATCCGCGTCCAGCGCTGATACGTTCACCGGAATATGCGCAACGGATTGTGCGCCGTCAATCAGGATCCGGACACCGTGCCGGTGAGCGGTCGCAATCAGTTCCTCAACGGGCGTCACCGTTCCCAGGACGTTTGAAACATGCGTTACCGCCACAAACTTCGTTTTCCGGGAGAACAGCTTTTCATACTCATGCAGGATCAGCTGTCCGCTCTCGTCACAGGGGATTACCTTCAGGACCGCGCCGGTTTCCTGCGCAATCAGCTGCCACGGAACGATGTTGGCATGGTGTTCCAGTATGGATACGATGATTTCATCACCTGGAGCCAGCGTCGGTTTAACCGCGGCGTTTGCCACCAGATTGATGCCTTCGGTGGTGCCCCGGACAAAGATGATCTCCTCCGGTGCGTTCGCTCCGATGAACCGTCTGACCGTTTCCCTGGCGTTCTCATAGGCATCCGTTGATCGGGCTGCCAGCGAATGCGCTCCGCGGTGTACATTGGAGTTCTCGTGTTCATAGTAGTATGTCAGGCGGTCGATTACGGCGCGCGGTCTTTGCGTTGTGGCACCGTTATCCAGCCAGACAAGTCTGCTGCCGTTGATTTCCTCCGACAGGATCGGAAAATCCGCGCGGATCTGGGCAAGGGTCTTGCTTCCGATCCGGATGGAATCATTCCGGGTAGTTCCCTTCTGCCCATCTGCCTGCCGGCGCACAGCGTCACCACCCAGCGAAGTCGGCGCGCTGATCTTCCTTCCCTGCTCTTCCGCCTGGCTCCGTGACAGCACCACAGGAGCATACCGCACCGCGCCGGGATCCGATACCGACGGAAGGTTCCCGGTTTGCGGAAGCAGTTCCGCCTCCGGAGCCCCGGGCGTTTCCACTCTCCTCAGCCATGGTTCGGACGCGGCGCCGCCGTAGGCAAACGGATGCTCCCAATCGAAATCTTTTGCTGCCGGCACGAACCTAACGTACTGCGTACCTTCAGCGGCAGGGGTTTCCGGAACGGCGGCTGGTATCTGTTCCGCCTTCGGTACGCCGCCGATGGTTTCCGTCAGATCCGGAAACATCCGATTGGCCAGAGCAGCCAGCTCCGATGCGCTCGGCACGCCGGAAAGCTGCTCAATCGTAGTCATAGTACTCACCTACTTCAACATCTTCCAGTACGGCAATCGCGTCGTCCGCCAGGATCGCTGCGGAGCAGTACAGGGACAGAAGATAGGATGCCACGCCCTTATCGTCGATGCCGCGGAAACGAACGGACAGGCCTCTGGAATGTTCATTCTTCAGTCCGGCCTGGAACAGCCCGATCACGCCGCGCTTTGCTTCGCCAGTCCGGACCAGCAGGATGTTGGTCTTTCCGCTCTGGGACTTCGGATTCTTAAGACCGTCCACCAGCAGCTTATCGGTCGGAATGATCGGAATGCCTCTCCAGGTCAGAAAATTGCCACCGGCCAGATTGACCGTGACTGGCGGTACTCCCCGCCTGGTGCATTCTCTTTCAAAGGCGGCAATGGCCCTGGGATGCGCCAGGAAGAAGGAAGGCTCCTTCCAGACCTTGGTGATCAGTTCGTCCAGGTCGTCCGGGGTCGGCGCGCCGTTTCTGGTCTGGATCCTCTGGGAATCCGCAATGTTTTTCAGCAGACCGTAGTCGTCATTGTTGATCAGCTGGCTTTCCTGGCGTTCCCGAAGGGACTCGATGGCAAGCCCGAGCTGTTCCTGAACCTGATCGTAGGGAGAACTGTAGACATCCTCGATCGCGGTATTCACATTGATGATTGTGGATATCGAACTGAGCCGGTATTCGCGGGGGCTGGTTTCATACTCCACATAGCCCTCCGGAATAATATCCGACTTCTTGGTCTGGCTGCAGAGCACGTCCAGAGGCGTATCTCCTTCCACCACTTTGTTGACCCGGAAAATGCCGGTCTCAAGCCCCTTGAACTCCAGAAACTTCGTCAGCCATTTCGGGGTCAGTGCGCCGTACTGCGGTTTCGTTTTGGTTACATTTGCCAGATTATAGGCTGCCTGAGCGCCCAGCGCCTTGATCTCATCAGCCTTCGCGATGTTTTCTTTTGCCATGGATTCATTCCTCCTGTTTTTTTGTGCATATCATAAGGTCATATGACCATGATGCCGGACAATGCTACAGCCACGCGCCTTCATGCGAGAAAATGATATCTTTCATGGTTTCGATCCCGCCCTTGAGGTTATACATCGGCCCCTGGTACCCCGCTTCCCGCAGGGTGTTGATCGCCAGAATACTGCGTTTTCCTTCCCGGCAGACAAACACGGTATCCTGTTCTGGATTCAGCTCGTTCTGCCTGCGGACAAGCTGCCCGATGGGAATCACAAGGGCGTGCGGGAACCGCAGGATTGCTCTCTCGTGCGGTTCACGGACATCCACGATGGTCAGCGGATCACCCTGTTCGATTCGTTTGGCCAGCTCTTCCGCTGTAAACCCTTCAATCGGCAGTTCGGTATCCGATTCTTTCAGGCCGCAGAATTCCTCATAATCGAATTCTTTCACCGAGGTGATGGAAGGCCTGTCTCCGCAGATCGGGCATCGCCTGTTCCTGGAAACATTCAGAATACCGGAGCGCAGAAACAGGCTGTCGACCGTCAGCAGTTTCCCGTCCAGATGCTCCCCGATCCCGATGATCAGTTTCAGCGCTTCGTTGGCCTGGATACTGCCGATGATCCCAGGCAGCGGACTGATCGCGCCTCCCTCGGCGCATGTGGGTACCAGGCCGGGGGGCGGGGGAGCGGGAAACGCGCACCTGTAGCACGGTCCCCCCTTCAGGTTGAATATCCCGACCTGCCCCTCATACTGGTAGATCGCTCCGAATACCAGCGGAATGCCGTGCAGCGCGCACGCGTCGTTGATCACATACCGAGCCTTATAGTTATCCGTACAGTCGATCACCAGATCATATCCTTCAATGATCCCCTCGATATTATCCGCGTCCACCCGGGTCGCTTCCGATTCAAACACAATGCTTCTGTTGATATTCCTGACGGTATCCCTTGCGGAGGCCACCTTGGGCCGGTTCAGATCCCTTGCCGAATGAATGACCTGGCTTTGCAGATTCGGGAGCGTGACTTCATCAAAATCAACCACCTTGATCGTGCCGACCCCGGCCGCCGCAAGGTACTGGATCACCGGTGATCCCAGCGCTCCGGTGCCGATCACCGCCACCCTTGCCGCTTTGATCCGCTTCTGTCCCTTGACGCTGATCTCTCTCAGCATCAGGTGCCTGCTGAACCGTTCCACGTCGGTATCGTCAAGCGCGATCTCCCTGCGACGTTCGTCCGGAATAATGCTTTCCTGCGGGACGCCGCCGGCAATCGCCGGCAGCAGCAGCACTTCGCCGCTTTCAGGAATGCTGCTGTCCCAGAGATATTCTTCCGTTCTGTCCTCTTCTCCGGTATAGATCCGGATGAAGCTCCGGAGGCTTCCCTCTTCGTCAAACAGGATCTTCCGCGCATCCGGATACGCTTCCGTAAGCTGTTTCAGAAGTTCCCGGATATTGCCGGCCTGTACTGAGATCTCGGCATTCCTTTCGAAAAAGCCCCGCAGCGTGGCGGAAATATATACTCTCACTGCCGTCCCTCCTCAGTTTGATAATTACCTCCTCAGCGGCGCCGTCCGGCTCTGCCTTCCGGTATCCCCTGATTTGAAGTACCTTTCCCTTTGCAACGGAAAGGATGATATACAATAGCCCGGGGATCATACCCGCATTGTCCTCCTCGGACAGCGCCGCCGCATGATCCGGATGGGAATGGAAAACTCCCTGAATGCTCAAACCGTTCGCGGCCGCTTCCTCTTCTGCCCGGTGAACCGCCAGCGGGTCCATGATGAAATGCTTTCCGGTTTTTTCGGGTCCGGACAGATTCCGCATGATCCGGATTTCACTGATCCCGGTTCTTTCCGCATCCCCGATCAGCAGCCCGCAGCCTTCCTTCGGATAGGTGCGCCGAACATGTTCCGTCATCCGCTGAAGCACTCCGTCCGTGATTTCCGCCGTGCCGCTCATTGATTCACCCCGTCCCCGGCGCCGGAAACCGCGTCTGTAAAGTCGCGGATCAGGTCTTCCGCATCCTCGATGCCGACGCTTACCCGAACCATATCGTCATACACGCCTGCTTCTTCCATCTTTTCCCGGCTGGAATGGATATAAAGCGTGGACGCCGGATGAATCACCAGCGTGCGAAGATCTCCGATGTTGCTGGCAATCAGGGCGTATTTCAACCGGTTGATGATCCGGAATGCTTTCTCCCGGGATCCTGCCCGGAAGGACAGGATCCCGCCGCCCAGGCCCTGCAGTTCCTTCTCTGCCAATTCACGACAGGGACGATCCGGCAGCGTCGGATAATTTACCGTGATGCCGGGAATCCGGTCCAGCGCCTGTGCCAGCCGTTCCGCGTTAAAGCAGATTCTCTCCATTCTGAGTCCCAGTGTGTCCAGGCCGATACAGTTCAGAAAAGCGGTGACCGGCGCCATACATCCGCCGAAATTTTCCCAGATATCCGTACGCAGGCGGATCGTAAACGCCGCTTTCCCGTATTTCCGGAATTCCGTCAGCGCTCTGTGCCTGTTAAAATCCCAGGCGAACCTGCCTCCGTCCACAATGATGCCGCCGATCGCGTTTCCGCCTCCGTTCAGGTACTTCGAAGTGGAATGGATCACGACGTCCGCCCCCAGTGAAAGCGGTCTGGCGATATAAGGCGTTGCCGTAGTGGAATCGACAAACAGGGGGATTCCCGCTTCATGAGCGATATTTGAAACTCCCGGGATATCCATCACTCGCAGAGACGGGTTTGAGATCAGTTCCCCGAAAACTACTTTGGTCCGTTCTCCGATCAGACCGCCGACCGCTTCTGCCGTCAGGTGATCTGCAAACACGGTATGGATACCCAGCTTTTCAAGATCCCGGAACAGATCGATCGTTCCGCCGTATAATCCGTTTCCGGCGATGATCTCATCCCCGCTTTCGCAAACTGTCAGCAGTGCCGCGGAAATGGCCGCCATGCCGCTGCTGCAGCTGATCGCGGAAAAACCCCCTTCCAGTTCGTTGATCCGCTGTTCGAATGCGGTCAGCGTCGGATTGCCGATCCTGGAATAGGCATATCCCTTTTTCCTGTGCTGAAAGACGCCCTCAAGGTCCTCCATGCTCTCATACCGGAATGCCGCCGCCTGGGCAACAGGAGGCAGGATGGCTCCGTCCGCATATCCCGAAACAACCTTCCCGTGAATGAGCTTTGTGTTAAACTTCATCCTGTCGGCACTCCTTTCGGGGAAATTCATGGCCCGGGGATTCATCCGCGCCGGTCCCTGTACCGTTTCTTAAAAAAATCCCGGAGGCTTTCGAGCTTCCGGGATTGTGATCCGCAATGCTGATGCGAAAAAACATCACGCTGCTTCCGGGCGTACAGAAAGGCACATGAACGCCCCGGTGATATCACAATCCCCGGGAATATACATTCGACAGCCTGCCATGCCCGTTTGTCTGTTTTCTTTGGCGCCGAACATCTTTCTGCACACCTCCTTCCAGTCTGATCGGGTTATGGACGATATCTTAACATTATTGACCTACTATGTCAATTGGTATTTATTCCGCGATATGTATAAAACTTGTTTTTTGCGGGTATCTGCGTATTCCGCGCGAAATCGGGCATGATATAAGCTTACAGGCAAATCCGGGTATCCGCAATTGCGGGGCGCCGCATTATATCCCCCCGTTGACAAGGCGGCAGGATCGCATTTTTTTTCGGGAATGAACGCATTCCACACATTTTCCACACAATTCCGTGCTATGCTTCTGTTGTGACCGGAAAGGTTTTTCCTGCATTCACCAGCGCTCAGACGTCATGAGGGTATCAGGAAACGAGAAGATAAAAAATGTTGGGAAGCCCGTTATCATGACGAGAAAGGAAAACGCCATTCGATATACGGGAAGACACAGGTTGAAGTGCGGAAGCGCCTTGCTGAGGTATTAAAGGAGTCGATGGCCTGGATGACGAGAACCTGACTGTGGGACAATGGCTGGCTATCTGGCAGCATGATTTCCTTGGAAATGTTAAAGCTGGGAACCGTAGCAAACTATGAGATGCAGGTACTCGCAAAACTCCATTGAAAAATATTTCGGTTAAGGCAAAAGTCCCTTGAAAAATATTCTTATCATGCAGCAATTCACTTGCTCTGTTCAAACAGCCAGTCGCGGACTGCTTCCAGTTTATATGCGTAATCGAAAGAAGTCATATGCTCACCAGCGCCAGACATGGCGGTTTGGCCCTCTGCAAGCGTCGTACCTGCTGTGAAGGTGACAAAGTTGGCATTGTTTCCTTCTGCCAGCATAGCGGCCACAGCAGCCTTCTGGGCTTCTGCGTCATCCTGTGCGCTCCATTCCGAATGGCTGTAAGCGGCGCCATCCGCATCGAACAGAGCCAGAAGCTCTTCCTGGCCGGCGGAAGCCTTGGGATCACCTGCGGAAACCACGTAAAAGAAGTTTTCCTGTTCCAGTCCGCTCAGCAGGCTGGTATTCCACTGGCTGCCGACGAAGAGATAGGCGGCGAAAAATTCCGGATATTCAATGCTCAGGTAGAATGAGGTCATGCCGCCCATGGACTGACCGGTCGTATAGATCCGGTTCGTGTCGATGGCGTATGCCTCCGTAAGCGACTGAAGCAAGCGCATGGCCACGTCGATCTGGCTGGAATGATTGGAATTGTCATCCACCACAGTTTCGGTAAAGACGGGAACGACCACAAAAGCGGGATGCTTGGTTTGCTCTTCCTCTGTTGCCCAGATAAGGCCGCCCCAACCCTGTGTCAGCACGGCGTCCGTGCCTTTGCCCACAACGCTGGAATCCGGGATAAACTGGATCATGGGATAGCGCTTGGTTTCATCACAATTTTCAGGGATATAAAGCTGATACTGCAAACTGGTGCCTGTTTCTGCATCCTCATAAGTGAGCAGCTGAAACTTGGGAGCAACTTCGATAATCATGGCTTGGAGCGCCGCGTCGCTGGATTTGTCGGTACTGCCGCCGTTGCCGCCTCGCATGCCGCCTTGTCTGCCACCGGGGCCACCATTACCGCCGCGCCCGCCTGGGCCTTCGGCGAAAGCAGCGCCGACTGCACAGAGAAGCGAAAGGGCAAGCACCAAAGAGATGATCTTTTTCATAGGGGACATCCTCCTTTATTGATTTTGATATCCGGTCTTACGCTTTCGCTGCTCGATATCATTCATGTACGCAGTTTATCACAGAAACCTAAAAATAAATTGAAAAAACGAAAATGATTATTGAATGATAGACCTCAGCCGTTTCCTCCTATTTTCGCCTTTCGTTCAGCTTGCGGTAGATTTCCCTGTGGGTGCTGATGACCGCAAACAGCATGGCGCTGATCTCCGCGATCCACATGGCAAACCAGGCGTACTGGAGGCCCAAAATGGTCTTCAGCAGCGCAAAGCAGGGCAGCAGCAGAACGACCTGCCGAATGGTTGTGCCGATCATATTGATTGTACCGTTGCCAAGACCTGAAGCGCACAGCCCCAGGATCATGGTTACGGAGGCCAAGGCAAAGGTAACGCAGATGATGCGGATGGCGGGCACGCCCAGGGAAAGCATTTCCTCGCTGGCGTTGAACAGGCTGAGCAGCGGTCCCGGCAGTGCCATGAACAGCGCCGAGAACAGAAACCCCAAGATGATTCCCCATTTCAGCGCGGTTTTCACTGTTTCCCGAATGCGATCCGGATTTTTTGCTCCATAATTATATCCAATGATCGGAAGGCACGCCTGGCCCAGGCCGTTCATGGGCATAAAGAGGAAGCTTTGCAGGCGGAAATACGCGCCGAAGAAAGCCACCGCCGTGCCCGCACCCAGCAGGGCGTTCATGCCGAAATTCATCACAGAGCCCATGGCCTGCATGATGATGGTGGGAAAGCCCACCTTGTAGATGGCGGCGACGGTGTTCTTTTCCGGGCGGAAGCCCTTGAAGCTGATTTTCACCTCCGGATTGCGCAGGGTGTTTAGCAAGAGTGCCGCAGCTGCCCCCAGCCATTGACCGATCACCGTGGCGATGGCAGCGCCCCGGATGCCCATGCCAAAGGTGAAAATGAAGATGGGGTCCAGGATGATATTGGTGCCCGCGCCTACGATCAGGGAGACCATGCTCAATCCCGTTTTACCGCTGGCCTGCAAAAACCGCTGGATCATGGTTTCCAGGAAGGAGCCGGTGCAAAAGAGCGTCACGATGCGCAGGTAATCGGCGCACATGGCGGCGGTTTCCGCATCCCCTGTCATGGCATTGGCAATGGCATCGGCAAAGAACAAACCCACCACGATGAACAAGAGAGAACTGAGCGCGGCCAGCACCAGCCCCGTGGCCGCGCCTTTTGTCACTTCGTCCAGCTTTTTCTGCCCCAACAGCCGGGACAAAAGCGCGTTGATGCCCACCGCTGTGCCAACTCCCAGGGCGATCATCAGGATCTGTACGGGATAAGCCAGGGATGTGGCGGTCAGCGCCTTTTCCGAAATGCGGGACACATAGATGCTGTCCACAATGTTGTACAGCGACTGCACCAGCAGCGACAGCATCAGGGGGATCGCCATTGTCAGGAGCAGTTTTGGAATGGACATCACGCCCATTTTGTTTTGCTTTTGCTGCATATCAGTTTTCCTTTAATTCCTTGTAGGTGCGCAGGATCACGATCAGGGATAGGATGAAGGTGAGGATATCCGCCGCCGGGAAGGAATACAGAATGCCGTTCAGGGCGAACGCCAGGGGCAAAAGGATGGGCAGGAACACGCCAAAGATGATCTCGCGCACCAAGGACAGGATCATGCTTTCCTTTGCCTTGCCCAAAGCCTGGAGGAAAATGAAGGTGCCCTTGTTCACCATGGCCAGCGGCATCATGCACAGATAGATGCGGAAGGAGCGGATGGCGAACCGGGTATAATATTCGCTCTCGTTGGCCGCGCCGAAAATATTGATGAGTCCCTGAGGAAATACTTCCACGATAAACAGGGCTGCGAAGCCCACGATGGCCTCCGCCGCCAGCAGATAGGTAAACAGCGTTTTGACGCGGTCTTTCCTCCGGGCCCCGATGTTGTAGCCCACCACGGGGATGCAGCCGGCGGACAGGCCCACGGAAATGGAAATGGCGATCTGGAAGAACTTCATCACAATGCCCAGCACCGCCAGGGGGATCTGGGTGTACTGTGGCTGGCCGAACACCGGGTCCAGCGCGCCCCACTTGGCGGTGGAATTCTGCACGGCGGCCATGGAGACCACCAGGCTGGCCTGGCTTAAAAAGCTGGTGATGCCCAGGGGGATATACCGCTTCATCAGATCCGGGAACATGCCAAAGCTGCTCTTTTCCAGCTTCACGGCCTTCATGTGGCACAGATACCAGATGGCCAGCACGGCGGTGAGCACCTGGCCCAGCACCGTGGCAATGGCCGCGCCCGTCATGCCCATATGCAGGGGATAAATGAACAGCCAATCCAGAAAAATGTTGGTGACAGCCCCGGCCACGGTAGAGATCATGGCAAAGCGCGGGCTGCCGTCGGAGCGGATGATGGGGTTCATGGCCTGGCCGAACATGTAGAAGGGCATGCCCAGGGTGATCCAGAAGAAATATTCTTTGGCCAGCTTGAAGGTTTCATCATTGACCCGGCCGCCGAACAGCGTCAGGATGGGTTCGGAAAGCAGCAGATAAAGAACAGTCACGATGACGCTGCTGCAGATGGTCAGTACCACGGCGTTACCGATGGTTTTGTGAGCGTCCTGCTGGTTTTTGCGGCCCAGCAGAATGCTCACGAAGGCGCAAGCCCCGTCGCCGATCATGACCGCGATGGCCAGGGCCAGCACCGTCATGGGGAACACAGTGGTGTTGGCGGCGTTGCCGAAGGAGCCCAGGTAATCGGCGTTGGCGATGTAGATCTGGTCCACGATGTTGTACAGAGCCGCCACCACAAGGGAAATGATACAGGGGATAGCGTACTTACGCATCAATTTGCCGGGCTTTTCCCTCACCAGGAATTCATTGGAACGAAGTTCAGACATGGTTGTTTCCTCCCTTTTCATAAACAAACATGCGAATCACCGCCGTATCGTATCTGCGCAGTGACTCGCATGTATCGTGTCAAGGGATTTGCTATGCTGTTGGTTCTATTATAGAGCAAGCCGTCGGCTTTGCCCATGGAGCTTCCGGAAAATTATCGGCTTTTTCTTGCAGTTTCTCATGATTTGCCGCAAATTCGCTTGGCAATGCGGATGGCGGGCCGCTGGGTGAGGAGGCTCACGATGAAGCAGGAAATCCACACCGGGCCGATCATTTCCAGGAAGCCGCCCGGAATGGAGCTGAGGGGCAAGCCGCCCAGCAGGCAGGCCGTAAACCAATGCATCACTGCGGTCATGATCACACAGAAAATGGTATTGACCACCAGGTTCACCAGAATATCAAAAGCCCAAGTACCTTTTTTCGTCCCGCACTTTTCCGCGAAGGCAAAGCCCCATGGTTCCGTTGGAATGAAAAATGCAATCAGGAAAGCGATGAAATAGGAAAAACAGAAGCTGACGGCCATGCTGCCCCATTCAAAATGCTGCATGTGGCCATGCAGAATATTGACCCATTGGGCCACGAAGCTCATGGTGAGCGACACTGGCAGATTCATCAGCAGGGATTTGACGATTTTGAACTTGTTCATGGGATCCTCCATCCGCAAGATGTCTTCGATCATTCTACAACGATCTGTGGGAACGGAAGGTCAGCACATCACTCGTGTGCTGTCATGCTGTGCGTGGGAATGCGGTCATAACGCCGCAAAAGCAGGAAGGAGCAGGCAAAGCTCAGGGCAAAGCCCAGCAGGATCGCCAGATCCAGGATGCCGCTGAAAGACTGAAAGCAGGATACGACGCCTGCCGCGAAGGCCACGGCCATCAGCGCCATGTGGCATTGAGCGGACCAGCGCACCATGTTGTGAATGCTGTCAAAGCCGCGCTTGTCCAGCATGCTTTTCGCAATCCGGAAGCGCGCCGCGCCTATGACCTCCATCATCAGGGCGATCAGCGCCGCCGTGGCCGCGAAGCTGACCCAGTTATGCCGGGTGACGCCGGTGGCAATCACGCCGCAGGCGATGGACATCGCGGCGTTCAGCAGGCTCAGCGCAAGAAAGGTATTTTTCTCCCGCCTGAGCGCCTGCTCCGGCATGTCCCAGCCGTACAGCTTGGTATCCACCATAAAACGCGGCATGACCCTTTCCCCCTTTTTTACAGATGGTACAGCCGTTCGGCGTTGCCGTGCAGGATCAATTCTTTTTCCTCTTCCGTGATGTCCAGCCCGCGCACAAAGTCCGCGCCCTCCAGCAGCCACACGGGCCGCACGGGGTAGCTGGTGCCAAACAGGATATGATCGGCCCCCAGGGCTTTTACCGCGCATTCCAGCTGCGCCTTGCCCCAGGGCTGGGCGTGGCTCATCTCGAAAAACACGTTGTTTTTCAGCTGCTCCACCACCAGCTCGTTGTCATCCTTGAACCGGCTGACGGCTTCCTGCACCTTGGGCTTCCTGGGGAACCACAGGCTGGTGAAGGCGAAAAACCCGCCGCCCAGCATGGAATGTACCAATTTTATGTTGGGATACCTGGTAAAGAACCCGCTGAACAGCTCCCGGCCGACGGCGGTGGCCTGATCCACGCAGCGGCCGTAGCTTCGGCGCAGGTTGGTGTAGGCCGTCAGGCTGTCGTACTGCACGGGCAGGGGCGTATGATGTACATAGCAGGTGACGCCGCGCTCGTTGAGGTACGCGAAGAAAGGCGCGAAGGCTTCGTTGTCCAGGTACAGATCGCCGTAATGAGCGGAAAGCTGCAGGCCGCCGAAATGAAGCTCGTCCAGGCAGCGGTCGATCTCCCGGAATACGGCGGGCGTTCCCCGGGGCGGCACCACGCCCAGGGCGGCCATGCGGCCGTTGGACTTTTTGACGTGCTCCGCCATGCCGTCGTTGAACATGCGGCACATATCCAGGCTCATCCATTCCTGCTGGCAGGAAAGCTTCAAAACCGCCTTGTCGATCCCGGCTTTGTCCATATCGCCAAGCTGCTTTTCCAGCATGTAATCACCCTGCACATAGTTCAGGTTTTCGCTGCCCACGGGCTTTTCGATCACGTACTGCCGGATGCCGGTTTCGGGGTTGGTTTTCAAATATCCCCTGATGCCGTATTGCACGGGTATCTCGGACAGGAATTTTTCAGCGGATTCTTCGTTGGTAAACAGTTCTTCCGGGAACCAATACAGGTTGGCGTCGATCACTTTGTTCATGATACGCACCCTCACTTCGCTTGATTATCGAAAATCTTGTTGATATCGTACACGATGGCCGAAGGCGCTTCGCCGTAGACGCGCTTGGTATTTTGCTGCTTTTCGTTCCAGCGCAGGTCCTTCATGGCGCCGTCGCTGCCCTTCTTCTGATGCTTTGGGCCGTCGCCGGGATGGGGGAGACGGCGCTTCCAGATGATATGGCCTTCTTCATCCGTTTGCTGCCAGTTGTTGAAGGGCGGATCCTCCCGGGGCAGGCCCTCCGCGCCGTTCAGCACAGCCTTGCAGTTGTCATACACCTTTTGCACGATATCCGGATCGGCCTGTCCCGGACCGCCCCATACAGAGTCATATTCGCTGCGGTGCGGCAGCAGCTTTTCGCTGAGTCGGGCCCAGTTTTCCACGGTGGTGTTGATGGGTTTGCCGAAGGGCATGCCGTATTCGTCTCCGGTGAAGAGCAGGCGGCCCTGTTTGTCCAGCAGCACGATGCTGCCCACGGCGTGATCGGGCATCTTGAACACCAGCAGATCGCGGCCCTTCAGGGGGATGGTGTCGCCGTCCTCCACGATCTGCACTTCATAGTTACGGGGGAAGCTGATGCCCTCGAAGCTGGGGAAGGGCTGCGTCGCCAGGGGCACAGATTCCGCCGCCATGTACGTCAGATCGAAATAGCCGTCGTTGGCGGTGTGATCGAAATGATGATGTGTGTTGACGATACGGGGAACGTCCTGGCCGATCAGATTTTTGCAGTACTCCCGGATGTTTCCTGCGCCGTAGCCGCTGTCGATCAGGATAGCGTCGCCCTCTTCGCCCTCCAGCAGGTAGGAATAATCCCCGTCGGAGAGAATTTGCCACGTTTTGCGCGCAATCTCCTTTACCCGGTAATAGGGTTCGCTCATGGGCGTGCGGCTGCCATCCTCATCTTCCAGCAAAATGCTGCTCTTGCAGGAAAAATCAAACCATTTTTTCTCGCTCATGGTCCTGTCCTTTCTGAAATGTCCGGGCAGAGGCGGCCCCGACCCGGACCGGGCTCGTTACAGGATATCCTTGTTCAGCTCCCGTGCCCGGCAGCAGGAGATATAGTGATCGGGCAGGATCTCCTCCAGCTGCTGGGGCTGCCTGCATGCCTCGGCGGCATAGGGACACCGGGCGGCAAAACGGCAGCCGGGTTTGGGGTCGACAGGGGATGTGATTTCGCCCTGGAGCTTGATGCGCTCGTGGGGATGATCGATATCGGTGCTGGGGATGGCCGACAGCAGCGCTTTGGTATAGGGATGCAGGGGCTTGATAAACAGCTCCTTGGCGGGGCTGGTTTCCACCAGCTGGCCCAGGTACATGACGCAGATATCGTCGCTGATATGGCGCACAACACTCAGGTCATGGGTGACGAACATATAGGTCAGGCCCTGCTTTTCCTGCAGATCCTGCAAAAGGTTCAGCACCTGGGCCTGGATGGAAACGTCCAGGGCGCTCACAGGCTCGTCGCACACGATGAAGTCCGGGTTCAGGCTGAGGGCGCGGGCGATGCCCACGCGCTGTCGGCGGCCGCCGTCCAGCTCATGGGGATAGGCGTGGCGCAGCCGCTCGTCGATGCCCACCAGCTTCATCAGTTCATCGGTTTTCTGGTCGATTTCGGCGCGGGTCTTGTAGCGCTTGGAAAGCTTCAGGGGTTCCCGGATCACGTCCTCCACCGTCTGGCGGGGGTTCAGGGAGGAATAGGGATCCTGGAACACGATCTGCATGCGCTCGTTGATCTCGTGCATTTGATGCTTATCCACGTGGGTAATGTCCTTGCCGTCCAGGAAGATCTGGCCGTCGGTGGATTCCAACAGGTGGATAATGGTGCGGCCCAGGGTGGATTTACCGCAGCCGGATTCGCCCACCACGCCCATGGTCTTGCCTTTTTCGATCTTGAAGGAAATGTCGTCCACGGCGTGCAGGGTGCCCTTGGGGGTGTTGAAATACTTTTTCAGGTGCCTGACCTCGATCATGGGATTTGCCATTTCTTACACCTCCTTCGCTTTTCCGGCGGCGATCTCATTCAGACGGCAGCAGCGGCACAGATGACCGCCGCCGATGTCTTTCAGCTCGATATGCTCCTTCCTGCATTCCTCGCCGGCATAGGGGCAGCGGGGGTGGAAGGCGCAGCCGCGGGGCAGATCGGCGGGGTTCGGCGGCAGGCCCTCGATGGGGCTCAGGCGCTCCACGTCGCTGTTCAGATCCGGCAGGGAGCCGAACAGACCGATGGTGTAGGGATACCGGGGATCGTGGAATATCTGTTCCCTGGTGCCGTATTCCATGATCTCGCCGGCATAGATCACGGCCACGGTGTCGCACACCTCGGCCACAATGCCCAGGTCGTGGGTGATCATGATCATGGAGGTGTTCAGTTTTCGCTTAAGGTCGTTGATCATGTCCAGCACCTGGGCCTGGATGGTCACGTCCAGGGCGGTGGTGGGTTCGTCGGCCAGGAGCAAAGTGGGGCTGCAGGCCAGGGCCATGGCGATGACCACGCGCTGCTTCATGCCTCCGGAAAACTGATGGGGATATTCATAGAAGCGCTCTCCGGGGATGCCCACCATTTCCAGCATCTTCTTGGCTTTTTCGATGGATTCCTGCCTGGAGCAATGCTCGTGGAGCTTGATGACCTCCGCGATCTGTTCGCCTACCCGCATGATGGGGTTCAGGGCGGTCATGGGGTCCTGGAAGATCATGGAGATCTCCTTGCCGCGGATCTTCTGCATGTCCGCTTCGGACACCTTCAGCAGGTCCTTCCCCTCGAATTCGATCTCGCCGCCGGGCACGCGGGCCGGGGGCTCCGGCAGGATGCGCAGGATGGCCCGGGCGATGCTGGTTTTGCCGGCGCCGGTCTCGCCGACCAGGCCGATGGTCTTGCCCTTTTCCAGTTCAAAGGATACATGATTGACGGCGTGGATGACCTCGCCTTCGGAGGTGTATTCCACGGTCAGGTCTTTCACGGACAGCAGCACGTCTTTGTTTGCCATGGGAACGCCTCCTTCCTCAGTTCTTCAGTTTCGGGTCCATCGCGTCGCGCAGACCGTCGCCCAGCATGTTCAGGCACAGCACCACCAGCATGATGGCCAGGCCGGGGAAGATGCACAGGTGCGGATATTTGGTGATCATGGATTTGCCTTCCGAGAGCATCGCGCCCCATTCGGGCGTCGGCGGCTGCACGCCCAGGCCGATGTAGGAAAGGGAAGCGGCCTGAAGGATGGTGTTGCCGATGCCCATGGTGACGGACACGATGACCGGCGCGATGGAATTGGGCAGGATGTGGGAAGTGATGACCCGCCACTTGGAGCAGTTGATCTTTTCGGCGGCTTCGATGTATTCCTGCTTGCGGACCGTCAGGATGGAACCGCGCAGCAGGCGCACCGTCATGGGGATGCCGCCGATGGACAGGGCCAGGATGGTGTTCCCGATACCGGAGCCCAGGGCGGCCGATATCGCGATAGAGAGCAGCATGCCCGGAATGGCCTGGATGATGTCCAGGATACGCATCACGATATTGTCGACCTTGCCGCCGTAATAGCCGACCAGCGAACCCAGCAGCACGCCGACCACGGTGGCCACGATCGTGCTCATCAGGCCCAGGAACAGGGAAGCGCGGGCGCCGTACATGATGCGGCTCAGAATATCGCGGCCCATGCCGTCGCAGCCGAACAGGTGCTGCCAGGAGGGGAGAGCGTAGCGGTCCGCCTTGCTGGTCTTCGCGTAATTGTAAGGCGTGATCCAGGGAGAAAGGATGGCGATCACGATCAGCACGATCATAATGCTCAGTCCGATCATGGCCACCTTGTTTTTCCTAAGCCGGTGCATCACCTGGCCGAACTGGCCCTGCCGCTTGCTCCGGACGCCGACATGGTCTTTGCCGACAGCTGTTACAGACATTATTTCTTCCCCTTTCTGCCCTCGTACTGGGCCTTGATGCGAGGAT
>CAMJXZ010000015.1 GCA_946409855.1 uncultured Clostridia bacterium
TCAACTTCTTTCAGGGCTCGCTGACTAATTTGCGCATAATACTTGACAGTACCGATTCGTAACAGACGCTCATGATAATAGCGGACCGTCTTTATCCCTGCTCCTCCAGATACACGCTGAAATGATGGCTTTCGTCTTTCATGTCGTACAGCGCGCCGCCCGTCTCCTCGATATACCGCTGCCGCCAGAGCAGCAGCAGGTCCCGCAGGCGGAACAGCTGCTCGTTTTCCGGGCGGCCGTACCGGGCGGCCAGCGCCCGCGGGGGCGGCATGCACCGCAGGTACTCGTCGTCCATTTCCTCCAGCCGGCGCAGGATCTCCCCCGCCGGCATGCGCTCCAGCCGGCCGATGTTCTCCGCGTTCAGCACCAGGTTCAGGTTCCTGGTCCGCGCTTCCGGGAATTCCCCGGCGGCCAGCCATTCACCCTCCGTCCGGTGCGGAACGGCCGTGAAGGAACGGCGTACTTCTTCCGGCAGCCCCTCGAATTCCCGCCGGGTGATCCGCTGGTCCTGAACGCTCCTGCCCCGGCCCTTGCTGTGGGGCAGAAACACCAGGCGCTTCTCCACCTCATAGCCGGAGAGGGTCCGGAAAAGCTCCGGCATCTGCCCCAGGTTTTCCCGGATCAGCGGGATGCTGATATGGACCGGCAGCCCGGAAGCGTTGGCCGCTTCCAGCATCTTGAGCAGGAACCGGAAGTCCCCGGCCCGGCCCGCGAAGCGGTCGTGGTACGCCTCCGTCCCGTAGAAGGTCAGGTCGATCAGCGTCACGCCCCCGTCCCGGATGCTGTCCGTCAGCTTCCGCAATTCGTCCTGACCGCGGAAGGCAAAACCGTTCATCTGCAGGAACCGGGCGCCCGGCGAAGCATGCGCCCGGCAGAAACGGATGTACTCGCCCAGCTCCGGTGTGTCCATGCAGTAGCCGATATAGTAAAACCCTTTGACCTCCGGCCGCGCGCCGGCAAGCTCCGGCAGCACCCGGCCGGCCAGCGCCGCGCCCCGCCGCCCGTCCACCCCGGAGGTCTGCCCCCGGGCGCAAAGCAGGCAGTAGCGGCAGCGGGCGTGGCAGGGGACGCAGTAATTGGCGATTCCCAGCGATACAGTCTTCATGATCCTCCTCCGGACAGATTCATATCTCTTCCACGGCCGCCCCGGACGCCCGCTTCTTCCACGCGCCGGACACCAGATACACGCTCCCGATGCAGAAGGGCACCAGCCCGGCAAAGGCGTTGCCGTACCAGAACCCCATGATGCCCCAGCCCAGCGCGAGCCCGAACAGCAGCGCCAGACCGATGCGGGCGGCGATGCCGTCCAGCAGGGCGACCATCAGGTTCAGCAGCGAATTGCCCGAGCCGTTGATCAGCGCGAAGCTGGCCGGCCGGAGCGTCGCCCCCAGATACTGCACCAGGGCGATGGGCACGTACACCGCCGCCATGGCCAGCACCGCCGGGTCGTCCGAAAAGATGCCGAACACCCATTCCGGCCGAAGCCAGGTGATCAGGGCGAAAACGGAAGCGGGTATGGCCACCGTCCACAGCGCCGTGTACACCACCTTGGGCACCCGCCGGATCTTCCCGGCCCCCAGCGCCTGGGAGATCATCGCGCCGCCGGCGGAGGATACCGCCTGGGACACGACCCCGATCATCCCCTCCAGCTTCCGGGCCACGCCGGTCACCGCCACCGCCACCGTGCCGTAGGCGTTGATGAAGGAATTGACGAACAGCATCGAAAAAGTGATCGCCGCGGACTGGATCACCATCGGGATGCCCAGGGACATCAGCGGCCGGATCACCTGCTTGCCGATGCGGAAATGCTTGGGCTGAAAGGCAAAGTAAATGTCCTCCCGCTTTTTGTACAGCAGCCTAAGCGCGAACAGGAAGCTGACCGCCTGGCCGATGACCGTGGCCAGCGCCGCCCCCAGAGGGCCCATCCCCATCGGCCCCACGAACAAAAGGTCCAGCACCACGTTGACCACCGACGCGATGGCGATGAACAGGAAGGGATGGCGGGAATCCCCCATCCCGCGCATGATGGCGGAAACCAGGTTGTAGCCGTAGATAAACAGGGTCCCCAGCACGCAGACGATGCTGTACTGCCTCGTATACTCCCAGATTTCCGCCGGGGTGTTGAGCCAGCGCAGGATGCCCTGATAACTCAGCAGGAACAGCGCCATGATGACCGCCGCCAGGCTCATCAGCAGGGTAAAAAGCGTCCCCACCATTTCCCCGATCAGGTCCCTGCGCTGTTCCCCCACGTACCGGGAAATCAGGATCTGCCCGGCGTTGGAAAAGCCCATCGCCACAAAGGTGATCAGCTGCAGCATCTCGCCGCCGATCGAAACGGCCGACAGCCCCTCCGTCCCCACGAAATGGCCGACCACCATCATGTCCACCATGTTGTAGACCATCTGCAGCAGGCCCGACAGCAGCAGCGGCAGCGAAAACCGCAGCAGCGTCCCCGGCACGCTCCCCACCGTCAGGTCCCGGATGATTTTGTTTTCCTTTTCCATCGTCTCTCACTTCCAGCCCGGTATCGAGGCCCGGGCCCCGGCCCGCGCCGGAAAAATGGTACCATAAATCCCCCTCCGGCGCAAGCCTCGCGGACGTGAAAAGAAGCCGCCGCATCGGCACATCATGTTTTTGATGGATCCGGGCCGGACGCCCGTTCTTCCGCGCCATATAATCATCCCCGGCGCCGCATGAAAAAAGGGGTGTTGCAGATCAAATAATGCAACAGCCCTTCACTTAACAGGGAATACGATATGTACGAAGAGATGAGCAACAGTGAATGTAAGGAATTCAGCAATTTCCAGGGTGGTTTGGTGGGGTTCTGAGGGCCCGGAAAACAGGCCTGTGGCCTGTTTTCACCGAAGATAGGGCCGGCAGGCACTGGAAGCCCCTCCATGGAAAATCCGCAACAGAGACATGCGCGCCGCGGGGTTATTCGCGCCCGGAAATGGAGCCGGTGGCTCCATTTCAGCGAATAACGGGCCGGCAGGCCCAGGGGCTTTGCTGAATTTTTGGGGAGCAGGCTTGACCTGCTCCCCAAAAATTCTTTCCTTGCGTCTTTTCCGCCCGAAAAATCCCGCAGGATTTTTAGGAAAAGACGTTCTCCTCTTGTCGATCAAACGGAAACAAAGTTTCCGTTTGATCGTGGGGTTGTGCAGCAGCCCCTGAAAGTCAATCGCCGGATCAGTAGCTGGCCGTCCAGTAATGCTGGTTGTAAATATCCGTCAGCCGGTAGGTGCGGTGCGCGCGGTTCTGGTCGATGTACACGTCGCTGACCTGGATCAGGTCCCCGGTCACGGTGATCGGGTCGGCCCAGTAATAGGTGGTGTCCAGCGTGCCGTCCGCCAGATACCGGTCGCACAGCATCTGGATCGTGGAACCGATGGGCAGGCCGGAAACGCTCTTGGCCACCGTTTCCGTCTGCCCGTCCGGGTAATCGTACCTGAAGCCCACCAGATACCCCTGGCCGTTCTCATCAAAGACCACGATCAGCTGCACCCGGTCGCCGTCCAGCAGGGCCGGGATGTAGCCGCCGTACACATCTCCGTCGATTCCCAGGAAGTAGTACGGCGCGGGCACGCCGTTCAGGGCCACCCAGGTGCCGTCGGTATCCGCCACCAGGTTGCCGTTTTCGTCGGCAGCGTACAGCGCGTCCATGCCGAAGTCGATGTAGCCGCCGTTGCCGTCGTCATAGAACATGTTCATCTGCACGTCGGTCACCAGCGCCCACTGATCCTTGGGCAGGACCAGCGTCTTTCCCGCTTCCGTGTCGGTAAAGTACAGGCTGTCCAAGTTCAGCATGTTCGCGGACAGGTAGGCCGCCGTCTCCTCCTGCGTCATCGCGCTTTCGGACAGGAAGCCGGTATTATCGGCGCTCATCCCGGGGAAGCGCCCGAAGTCGCCGCCCAGGAAGCTCCCCAGCAGGGTGCTCAGCAGGTCGCCCGAGCCGTAGGAGCCGGTCGAATAGCTGCCGCCGCTCAGCGCCGTGTAGGGGCTGTTGGAACCGCCGCCCGTCACGGCCTGGCCGCTCATCTCCAGCTGCGCGAACTGGCGGATGCAGCGGATGTAATCCTCGTCCATGCCGATCTGGTTATAGGTGCTGACCGCCTTGTCCACATTGTTCATCTTCTGGTAGGGGAAATAGATGGACAGGCCGTAGGCGTCCCTCATGTTGGAGCTGTTTCGGTAGTACTTGACCGCCCCGCCGATGGCGTTTGCCAGTTCCCTTCCTTCCGGCGTGTTCATCTTGATCGCCAGGTCCGTCAGGTCCACCTGGTCCAGCCGGTTGCTCTGGGCAAACTCCCGGGCGCCAGTCCGGGCCTGGGTCACCTGCTTGTACTGCTTGTTGGTGATCAGGCTGCTGATAGACTGGGCAAAGGCGCTCAGCCTGTCCGGCACGGAAGCCGAAAGCTCCGCCAGGTCGACGACGGACAGCGTCGTCTTCTGCCCGGCCGCCTGCTTGGCGCTGGTGGTCACGAAGTCGTCCACGATCTTGCGGCCCAGGGTGACGGTGTCCACCGAGGTGTTGCCGTTCAGCAGGTTCAGCCACCCGGTATAGTACCAGCCGTAGCCGGGCTCGGTCTCTTCGGAGGCGATCATGTAGTCCGCGTGGGCGTCCAGCATGAGGGCCGTTTCCACGGTGGCCATCAGGCAGGCGTCAAAACCGACAAAGTCGAACTTCACGCCGCCGTTGGTCAGCGCCTGGTTGATGCCCGCCAGGCTCATGGAGCCGCTGCGGGGGTTCAGTTCGTCATACCCGTAGCCGGACACGCTGCCGCTGCCGTGGTCCCACAGGATCAGGCCGTAGCGGTCCGCCGGGAAATTCTGCGCGGTCTTCTGGATGAAGGCGCTCAGGGTGGCCGGATTGGTCATCGACGCCGTGCCCTCGTTCTCGGACAGGCACTTGAGCTTTCCGTTGCGGATCTGCCAGAGCTGGTGCGTCTTGCTGGAAACCAGGTTGTTGCGCCAGTTCGTGCTGCCGCCGGTCAGGATGATCAGGTTCACCTGGTCGCCGACCTCCGCCGCCAGCATTTCCTGCAGGTCCCGGGTCGCCATGGCGGATTTCGATTCAAGGTCCGCCCCGCACATATAAACCATGATGGTCACGCTGTCCCACCCGTTGCCCTGCAGGGTGGTGTAGGGCGCGCGCTTGAGGGCCGTCTGCGGGGCGTCGGTGCGCCGCGGGGTCGCCGTCCGCCGGGGCGTGGCGGTCCGCTTCGGGGTAGCCGTCCGCCGCGGGGTCGCGGTCCTGCGGGGAGACTGGGTCTCCGGCGCGTAGTCCTGCCCGCCGAACAGGGACGCCAGGCTGCCGACGTCCGTATAGCTGCCTTCCTGGGCGGAAGACGAAGAGGTGCTGGAAGACGCGCCGCTGTAGCCCAGGAAGGCCTGCAGCAGGCTGCTCCAGCTTCCGTCCATCCCGCTGTCCTCCGGCACGTACTCATCCGGCGCATACTCCGTCGGCGCGGCCGTGGGCTTCGGGGTGGCCGTCCGCCGGGGGGTGGCGGTCCGGTACAGGGTCGCCGTGCGGGCCGGTGCTTCCGTCTGGTAGTAATTGTACGGCACCTCGGTCGCCAGGTTGACCGGCTGGTTGGAGCCCGTGTCCCCGCCGCCGCCGAACAGGCCGCTCAGACCGCCGCCGCCCAGCAGAAGCAGCAGCACGACGATGATCAGCCCCATCTTTCCGCCGCCGCCGCCCGCGCGCATCGGCCCCTGATTCCCGTTTGAAGGCCGCTGCGGCCCGCCCTGGTTCCCGGAGCTCCCGGAGGAACCGGAAGGCCGGGAAGGCCCGGAAGGTCCGGAAGGCCGGTTCATGTCCCGGCCCTGATAGCCGCCCTGATTGCCGACCGGCCGCTGGCCCTGGGCCTCGCCGTGGGTCGTCGCGTCCTTGGCCTGGCCGGTGATGTTCTTTTTGCGTCCTGTAGGATTCTGCATCGTTTTCTGCCTCCCGCCGTTTTTCCCAAATGAAGAAAAAGACTTATTTGCTGAATCGATGGCTTTATCATACTCCAATTCCGCCATAAATTCAAGCGGAAATCAAAGCGAATCGCCCCGAAGCGCGCCAATGATCCCGCAAAAATAGGAACCGCCCCGCCGGCGGCTCCCAAATAAATATGATCAGGATATCATCAATATGACGCTGTCTGTCAGAAATCCAGCTGCGACGCCTGTACGAACCCCCTGGCCTTTTCATTTCCGTTCACGTATTCCACCAGCGCCCATTCCTTGTACTTGTCGGACCAGCACAGGAACACCAGCTCCGTGCCCGCCGGCACCCGGGCGGTAAAGGCGGCGTTGGTCTGCGGCGCGTCGCGCAGGGCGACGTCTTCGGCGGCCGCGCAGGCGGCCCGGTCGATGGTCATGTCCTTGACGCTGCGGACGTTGGGCAGCAGCCGCAGGGGAAGATAGCCGAAATGCTTCATCCCGCCTTCGCTGAAGGAAATCAGCACCCAGTTGCCCTCCGCCCCGTGCACGGTCACCCGGGTCCCGAAGCGGGCGAACGGTTCGCTCTGGGCGCGGCTGTAGCCCTCCCCCGGGCCGGAAAAGACGGCGTAATTCCCTTCCATCACCTTGTTGGTCATGTTTTTCATCACGCTCTTGGCCTTGCCGCTGCCGGCGGAAAGGGGCTTGACGTCCGCCGCCAGGGGGCTGTCGCTCACCATGTCCGCGTAGATGAAGCCCCGGGCCGGCTTGCCCTTGATCACGGCCTCCACATAGGCCCATTTTTTCGGCACATAGCACAGCACCGTGATCGGGTCGCCCTTATTCAGGTCCAGGGAGCGGACGCTCACGAACACCGGGTCAAAGGTCATCGCGCAGTCGTCCGCCACCGGCCGGACGCGCCAGTCAAACGAAAGCTCGCCGATCTCCGCCTCGCTCACCCATTCCAGGCCGCTTTGGGGCGTTTCCACCCAGCCCACCCGGAAATTGTCGGTGCTGTAGACGTATCCGATCAGCATCCACCCGTCGCTGTATCCGTATACGCGGGTATTGGTATCCGCCCCGACGCCGGCGCTGCCGTCCCGGTAATAGTCCTTCCCGGGCCCCTGGTAGACCAGCTTGCGGTCCCCCAGGTGCACGATGGAATACTGGCTCAGGTCCAGCTGCGCTTCCGCCAGGGAAAGCGGCGGCAGGACCGCCAGCAGCAGCGCGGTCAGCAGGCAGATGATGGTTTTTCCCCGCATGAGTACCCCTCCGGTTTCCGTTCGTTACCCGTTGATTATACCGCGAAACGCCCTTTCAGGCAACCGGTTTGGCAGAAAGTTACAAAACGGACACAGGCCCGGCGCATCCCTCCCCCATGCCCGCCACTCGGCCGGAACAGGCCGCCCGGCGAAAACAGGCCGTCCGCCCCCGGAAAGAAGCCTCCTCCGACCCTTCGGGCCGCGGGCGCGGGATGCCGGAAAAAACCCGTCCCCGCGGCCTTCCTGAAGCAGCCTTGCGCTGCGCCCGGAAGGCGCGGGGACGAAAAGTTTATTGTTTGGCCGGGAAGTGCAGGAACCTCATCCGGCCCGGCGCGGGTCAGAACAGCGGCTTTTCGCTGCTTTCCTTATCGGTGAAGGGGCCGGGGAGGGCGCGCAGGCCGCGGTGATTGCCCAGGTAATCGGTATCGAAGTGAATATCGGTGCCGTCCGGGTTCTCGAAGCGTTCTTCCGGCTCGAAGGCTTTGCCCAGGGTGTCGGAGGAAACCATGGAGACGCTGAAGTCCCACAGGTAGTCGTAGACGTTGGTGTGCAGGGCGGGGCGGCCGTCCTTTTCGGTCAGTTCCACGTACACGCCGCCGTCCTCGTTGACCAGGCCGCGCTTTTCGTGCTTGCAGGCCTTCGCGCCGTTCAGGTAGACGTTGCCCACGCACCAGACGGGCAGCTTGCCGGCGTGCGCCGGGCCCAGCTTCATCATGTTGGGGACGTCCGTATCCATGTCGAACTGGGCGATCCATGCTTCATAGGTGGGATAGATGTCCATCACCTGGGTGCCCACGACCCGGTTCTCCCGGAAGGACTTGCTGGAATCGCTGTCGGACAGGACGGTCACGTCCTCCGCCGGGTACTTCTGCACGAAGATGTTGTTGTAGAAGCGGTCGTCGCCGTGAAGGATGGTCATGAAGCCCATGACCTCGGTGCGGTGGGGGATGTGGTAGGGGGTGTAGCGGTCGCCGGTTCCGCCGTCCACGCTGGTGAAGGAGCCGCAGATCAGGTTATGCACCAGGGCGACGCCCTGGGTGGCCATCCGCAGGGAGACGTCGGACAGGAGGACGTTGTTGTCGATCAGCGTCGGGCCGTGGCCGACCTCCACGAAAATGTCCTGGCTCATCATGCCGCCCTTGAGGATCTCGGCGTTCTCCGGGCGCTGGTTGTCGTGCAGGAGGTTCTGGGAGATGCGGGTGCCCTGGGCTTCCCAGTCCGTCCAGATGCCCATGGTGCAGTGGTGGATGTGGTTGCGGCGCATGATGACATCGATGGCGGCGTGCAGCTTGATGCCGGCGATCTCCGCCCCGCCCAGCTCCATCATGTTGTTGATGTGGTGGATGTGGTTGTCCTCAATGACGCTGAAGACCGCGCCCATGCGGCCGATGATGCCGCCCTGCTCGCAGTGGTGGATGTTGCAGCGGCGCACGATGTGGCCGCCCACCTTTTCCTTCAGCCAGCCGTGGTACTGGCCGCGGCAGACGGCGTCCCGCTCCATCTGGGTGGGGGACTTGACGTGCTTGTAGGTGAAGTAATGGTCGTTGTCCGGGTCCAGATATTTGCCCAGGCAGATGCCCGCGCACTTGCTGCCCCAGATCTCGCAGTCCTCAATGATCCAGCCTTTGGACCAGTGGGGGCCGATCATGCCGTCCTGGAAGGCGGCCGGAGGGGCCCAGGTGGTCGCCGCCTGGCAGACGGTGAAGCCGGAAACGGTGATATAGCCCACGCCCGTCTTGTCCGGGAAGAAGCACTCCCGGCGGACGGTGATCTCGACGTTTTCCCGGTTGGGGTCCGCCCCCTGGAAGTTGCAGTAGAAGACGGTCTCGTCCCCGTCCTGCTCGGCGTACCACTTGCGGGTGGAGTTTGCCTGATCCCAGGAGCAGGGATAGACGGCGCCCTGTTCGCATTCCTCCACGGAAGCGGCCTCATAGAGCGCCGCGCCGTTCAGCCAGACGCAGCCGGTGTGCTTGGACTTGCCGGCGAAATACCAGTCCCCGTACACGTAGGTGGTGTAGGGGTTGTAGTTGCCAAAGACGCCGTTTTGCACCCGGGCGGTCCAGACGTTGCCGCGGACCTGCTGCCAGCCGGTCAGTGGCTCCGCGCCGGTGATGACGGCCTTTAAGGGCTCTTCGCTGCGGTACTCGATCCGCTGATCTTCCGTGCCCGCGTTCACCGGGTTCACGTACTCCCGGTAGACGCCCGGGGCCACCAGCACGGTATCGCCCGGGCGGGCCGTCCGCGCCGCTTCGTTGATCCGCTTGAAGGGCCGCTCTTTCGTGCCGTTCCCGTCCAGACCTGCGCCGGCGTTCACATAGATGATCATGGGTGATCTCCTCCTGTCTGAAAATATGCTTGTCAGGATATTCCTGAAAAAGAAACGGTTTTTGCATCTGCCTCACACAGTATAAGAGCCGGGACGCGGGTTGTCAATCAAAATCTCCGGGCTGCGCGAACTTTGCCGTTCGTTTCGGACATTCACAGATATATCCGGCAGAACTCCGCCGGGGACAGGATATCCGGCTCGTCCGGAAAGTGCGCCAGGTTGCCCGTCACCAGAACGGCACCGCAGAACCGGGCCGCTTCATAAAACTTCCGGTCCGATTCGTCCCGCTCAAAAAAAACCTCCGGCAGGGGAGGCGCGGCTACAGTCAGATTTTTCTTGCCATTCCGTCCGGGATTATATACAATGGGAGAAGAACAGATGAAAGCTCCTGCTCCCGACCGAGGTAACGATGATGGACAGAATGACGATTTATTTCACCTCCGACACCCACGGCTATCTGTTCCCCACCGACTTTATCGACGGGGAGATCAAGCCCATGGGCCTGCTTTCCATGCGCTTTCCCAAGGACGGGAACACCCTGGTGATCGACGGGGGGGACACCATCCAGGGCTCCCCGCTGACCTACTACTGCCATGAGGAAGGGCTGCCCGCGCCCGCCGCCGGGGCGATGAACCGGCTGGGGTACGATTACGTGACGCTGGGCAACCACGACTTCAACTACGGGCAGGACTTTCTTGCCGGCCATCTGACGGCGCTTTCCGCCCGATGCCTGTGCGCCAACGTGCGGGACGCGGAAGGGCGGCTCCGGGTGATCCCCTGGACGGTGCGCACGCTGGCAAACGGCCTGCGCGTGGGGCTGTTCGGGGTCGTGACCAACTGGATCAACCGCTGGGAGAACCCGGAGAACCTGAAGGGCGTCACCGTGTCCGACCCGCTGGAAGCCGCCCGGGAGGCCGTCGCCGCCCTCCGGAAGGAACAGGTGGACCAGATCGTGGGCATTTACCACGGCGGGCTGGAAAAGGACCCGGATACCGGGGCCGTCCTGTCCGACACGGACGAGCACATCGCCTGCCTGCTGTGCGAGCAGCTGCCCATCGACCTGCTGCTGACCGGCCACCAGCACATCGGGATGGCGGGCAAGGTCTGGGCCGGCACCCACATCGTGCAGACCCCCTGCAACGCCGCGGCCTATGTCCGGGTGACGCTGTCGGAGGACGGGACGTATCATTCTGAACTTTGCCCGGTGACGCCGCCGGACGATATGAGCGCCGGGGAGCCGGCCCTGTGGGAAGGGCTGCAGCGCTTCCTGGACCGGCCGGTGGGCCGCCTGCCCCGGCCGCTGGTCCCAAAATCAAAGCTGCGCATGGCGTTTGAAGGGTCCGACATCGCGGACTTCTTTAACGCCGTGCAGCTGTGGGCCAGCGGGGCGGACCTGTCCTGCGCGGCCCTGGCCAACGCGGTCCGGGGGTTTGACGCCCGGGTCACCGTGCGGGACGTGATCGCCACCTACCCCTACGCCAACACCCTGGTGGTGGTGCGGGCGGACGGGCATACGCTGCGCCTCGCGCTGGAGCAGTGCGCCCGCTATTTTGAGGCGGACGAAACCGGGGCGCTGCGGGTCTCGCCGGATTTCATGAAGCCCAAGCAGGCCCATTACAATTACGACTATTACGCGGGGCTTGCCTACACCTTCGACGTGTCCCGCCCCGCGGGCAGCCGCGTCGTCCGGATGGAAAAGGACGGGCGGCCCATCGCCGATACCGATACCTTCACCCTGTGCATGTGCAACTACCGCGCCACCGGCGCCGGCCACTTCGACTTCTTCCGTTCCCTCCCCCGGGTGCGGGAAATCCAGACCGGGATCAGCGAGCTGATCCTGGATTACCTGCGGACGCATCCGGAGGTATCCCTGCCGGACAGGCATCCCGTTTCCGTTGTGGGCGGATGGGTGCCGGAGGGAGAATAAAAGACAGTTCGGCTTATATGCCGCCCGGAAACGCGTTGCCATTTCCGGGCGGCGCTGTTATAATGAACAAAACCGTATGGCATCCGGAGGTGCGATGATGAAACGGAAAGTTTTCTTCCTGCTGCTTTTGCTGCTGGTTTTGCCGGCGCTGACCGCCGCTGCCGGGAAAAGCGGGGATTACGCGTATTCCCTGAATGAGGACGGGACGGCGGTAATCACGAAATACAGCGGGGAAGATACCGAGTTGGTTATCCCGGATACGCTGGACGGGCACCGGGTGACGGCCATCGGGGACAGCGCGTTTGAAAGCAGCCTGTTTCTGACAGGCGTGACCATTCCGGATGGTGTCACGTCGATCGGGCGGAAAGCGTTCTCTTCATGTATTGATCTTTTGGAAGTGATCATCCCGGACGGCGTCACGTCGGTCGGAAAGGAAGCGTTCAGATTCTGCTGGAATCTCAGGAAAGTGAAGCTTCCGGAAAAGCTTACGTCCATACAGGATGGGACGTTCCAATTCTGCGCCGGCCTGACGGAAATCAACATGCCGGGCAGCATTACATTCATTGGAGAAAGCGCGTTCGGCGGGTGCGAAAGCCTTTCGTCCATCGACATCCCGGACGGCGTCGCCTCGATCGGCCCAATGGCGTTCATGCAGTGCGGCGGCCTGAAGGAGGCGCGCCTTCCCGGCGGCATCACCGTCGTGGAGAGCGACACCTTCCTGGGCTGCAACGGCCTCAAAAGGGTGACCATACCGAATCATGTGCTGCAGCTGGTAGATAATCCTTTCCGTCAATGCGCCTCGTTACAGGAAATCATCATTGCCGGGGACCATCCCACGATGGAGGTGATCGGCGGCGCCGTTTTTAACAGGGAGGATCATATGCTGATCTGCTGCCCCTGCGCGGTGACGGAAGGGACGTATGAAATCCCCGAGGGGACGGCGGGCTTTGGATCCGGCGCTTTCGCGGGCTGCCGGTTTACCGGCGTGACGATTCCGGACAGCGTGGCGGATTTCCAGGGAAATCCCTTCAGCAGGTGTGAAAACCTGACGCGCGTCACCGTTTCGCCAAACCATCCCGATCTGATGGACCTGGACGGGGTGCTTTACCTGCGGGAAGGTCCTGAACTGATCTGCTATCCCGGCGGGCGGACGGAGGAAACCTACGAGGTCCGGGAAGCCGCTGCCGTCATCTGGGGCAGCGCGTTTTCGAGAAACCGCAGCCTGCGGCGCGTGATCATCCCCTCCGGGACGGTGACCATCGCCAAGTATGCTTTTTCCTATTGTGAAAATCTTCAGGAGGTGGCGATCCCGGACAGCGTCACAGAAATCAGAGCGAGCGCGTTTTACAGCTGCGGCAGCCTGCGGAACATGATCATCCCGCCGCAGGTAAAGTCGATCGGCGATTATGCGTTTTATGACTGTGAGCAGCTTGAACAGGCGGTGATCCCGTCCGGCGTGGTCTCCATCGGCGCCGGCGCGTTTTCCGGCTGCGTGAAACTGACGGAAGCGATCCTTCCGGGAAGCGTCAGGGAAATCGGGGAAGGCGCGTATTCCCGGTGTAACGGTCTGACCCGCCTGACGATTCAGGAAGGGGTCCGGTCCATCGGCAGGCAGGCGTTTTTCATGTGTACAAGTCTGACGGGGGTGACCATCCCGGACAGCGTGGAAAGCATCGGTGAGGAAGCGTTCTACTGGTGCGAAAACCTCCGTTCCCTGAATATCGGCAAAGGTGTCCGGGAAATCGGGAAAAACGCTTTTTACCGCTGTGATGGACTGACTTCGCTCACCGTTCCGGGCAGCGTGGAAGAGATCGGCGCGTACGCGTTTGCCGAGTGCGGCGGGCTGGTTTCGCTGACCATTAAAGACGGCGCCCGGAAGATCGGGGAAAGAGCGTTCATGTCCTGCAGGAACCTGGAGGAGGCTGTGCTGGCGGACAGCGTCACGTCCATCGGGGAGTGCGCGTTTGTCGGCTGTCAGAACCTGGCCCGCGTGACCATCCCTTCCGGTGCAGCGGAGATCGGGGACGACGTGTTTACCATGTGCGACCGGCTGACCGCCGTGGTATTCCCCGGAAGCCCGGGGGAGGAGTACTGCAGGGATTATTATATTCCATATGTATACGCGGAATGAAACGAACGGAAGGAACCGGGGAACCGGCTGTCTTTCCTGTTTTCAAAAACCGGTTTTCGTGGTATGATAAGCGGGATCCATCAGACGGAAGGGCGGGGATGGAATGAGCGAGAGAATCAACTGGTATCCGGGGCATATGGCCAAGGCCCGGCGGCAGCTGCAGGAACAGCTGGCCCGCGCGGACGTGATCGTGGAGCTGTGCGACGCCCGGCTGCCGCGCGCCAGCCGCAACCCGGACCTGATCCGCATGATGCACGGCAAGGAGCACATCCTGATCCTGCAGAAGAGCGACCTGGCGGACGAAAAGGAAACGGAAAGGTGGCTCAGCTATTTCCGGTCCCTTCAGGTCACCTGCGCGGCCATCGACGCCAATAAACAGTACAAGCAGGTGCTCAGGCTGATCAACATGAAGGCGGAACACAAGGTGGCCCAGGCCCGGGCCCGGGGCATCAGCAAGACGGTGCGCGCCATGGTGGTGGGGGTGCCCAACGTGGGCAAGTCCACCATCATCAACCGGCTGAACGGCAGCACGATTGCCAAAGTGAGCGACCGGCCGGGGGTGACCCGGGCGGTGCAGTGGGTGAAGGTGAGCCCGTATCTGGAGCTGCTGGATTCGCCGGGGCTGCTCTGGCCCAGGCTGGATGACCAGGAGGCCGCCCTCAGGCTGAGCTACATCGCCGCCATCAAGGACGACGTGCAGGACGTGTACGCCCTGGCGGTCCATCTGCTGGACGACATGATGGCGGCCAAGCCCGAGGCCGTGATGGAGCGCTTCCGGGTGCAGGACGATACCCTCCGGGGGGATCTGCTGCTGGACGCCGTGTGCCGGGGGCGGGGCTTCCTGATGAAGGGCGGCCAGATCGACGAGGAACGGGGCTGCCGGGTGGTGCTGGACGAGTTTAGGGCCGGCAAGCTGGGCCGGATCACCCTGGAAAAAGCGCCGGTGCCGAACGCGCGGAAGGAGGAGCCGGATGCGGAGCAACCGTCAGGAACGGCTGAATGAGCTGATCCAAACCGACCTGCCCCTGTGGGAGAGCGGCGTCGTGTTCGCCGGAATGGACGAGGCCGGCCGCGGGCCCCTGATGGGCAACGTGGTGGCGGCCTGCGTGGTGATGCCCCGGGAGCCGCTGCTGCTCTGGGTGGACGACAGCAAGAAGCTCTCCGAAAAGCGGCGGGAGCAGGTCTTTGAGGAGATTCAGCGGACCGCGCTGTACATCGGGGTGGGGGAAGCGACCCCCGAAGAGATCGACGAAATCAACATCCTGAACGCGACGAAAAACGCCATGCGCCGGGCGGCCGCCCAGGTGCCGGCGGAACTGTACCTGATCGACGCGCTGGAAGGCCTGGGCCTGCCGGGCAGGGAACGGGGGATCATCCACGGGGACGCGCTGTGCTACGCCATCGCCGCGGCCAGCATCGTCGCCAAGGTGACGCGGGACCGGGAGATGGCCCGATGGGACGAACTGTACCCGGCGTACGGCTTTGCCCGGAACAAGGGCTACGGCACGAAGGAGCACATTGAGGCGCTCCGGCGCCTGGGCCCCTGCCCGGCGCACAGAAGGTCGTTTATCGGGCATTTTACGGAAGGCTGACGGGGGCGGGATCCGAAATCGGGAGAACCTCATCCGTAACGCCTTCGGCGCGGCGCCGCCGGGGCCTGCCGGCCCGGTTTGGCCGAAGACCCCTTCCGCTGGTTCCGGGGCACTGCGGGGTTTCTTTTTAATACTAAGATCAGATAAAAATGCTAAATGATCGTGCGTTAATATAGCGTTTTATCAAGGAAACTGGTCAAAAGCGTACCTGTGGGCACCCAAAGGCCTTCCCCGCTGGGGGTCCGCAGCGCCCGGAAAACAGGCCGGTGGCCTGTTTTCAGCGAGGACGGGCCGGCAGGCCCCGGCGGTGGCCCGGAGGGCCGGATGAGGTGCGCTCCCGGGGCCTGCAAGGTCCCGGGACATGATCTCCGAACAGCGGACCGGCAAACCCCGGAAGGACGCGGAGAAAGCGACAAAGATGCATGCAAGATTTAGCGTTTTTATCAGAGAATAGTATACCGCCGCGTTTCCCGCGCTTTTCCCCGCGGGACGGGGCTTTTCTGCGGCGGCCGCTTTCTTTTTACGTTTTTTTCATTTTGGAACAGGCGCGCGGGTGAACGGCTGATGAAGATCAAAGGGGTATGGGCGGAACTGGCGGCCGTCCGCTATCTGCGCCGGATGAACGTCCGGGTGATCCGCACCCGGTACAGGGCGCGGGGCGGGGAGATCGACCTGATCGCCAGGGACGGGGCGGTGACCGCCCTGATCGAGGTCAAGAGCGCGCCGCGCCTTGGGGAAGGCGCCGCCCGGGTGGACACGGTCAAGCGCGCCCGCCTGCGGAAAGCGGCGGAACAGTACATGCGGGAAACCGGCGAAACCAACATTCGTTTCGATATCCTGGAAGAAAGTGACGCCGGCTTTCGTTATATCAGGGGAGCGTTCTGAGCGGACGGACGTTCCCGCCGGGGGCGGACGGCGTCCGGCGGTTTGGATCCGCGCAGCAAAGGATGGCCATGAAGAGGAATTTACTCAAAAAATACCGGTATTGGATCCTGGCGGCCGCGTTGGCGCTGATTGCCGCCGGGGTGCTTTTGTTTGTCCTGACGCCGAAAAAAAGCGCCCCCGCTGGGGCGAACCTGATCGCCGAAAGCGATTTTTCGGGCCTGCGGGCCGGGGAAAGCGCCTGGTATACCGACGCGTATGTGATGCGGCAGGAGTATACCGAGTTTTCCTTTGACGAAGGCCGGGACGGCGGCGTCAGCGGGCACATCGTCAACAAGATCGGCAACGACGCCCGCTTCGCGATGGACGTGGACGTGGAGCCGGACAGCCTGTACTGCCTGTCGGGCTGGATCCGGGCGGACTGCCGGGAGGGGCTGGGCGCGAACCTGTCCGTGGCCGGGGTGTACGCTTTTTCGGAGCCCGTGTACGATACGGCCGGAGAATGGAAGCATGTCGAATTCTACGGCCGGACCGGCGCGCGCCAGACCGGGATCACCGTGTTCGCCCGGCTGGGCGGCTATTCCGGCGAGGCGGTGGGCGAAGCGTGGTTTGACCAGGTGGAGCTGCGGCGGGTGGAAAGCCTGCCGGAGGGCGCGCGGGCGGCTGTCTGGTGGCAGGAAACGCAGGAAAAGGGTGAGGACGCCGGGGACGCGGGGAACCGCGGGCCCGCGCTTCCGTCGATCGGGCTGGTGTTCTGCTCTTTGCTGTACCTGGGGCTGATCGTGTTCTTGGCGGCCCTTCGGCCCAGGGGGCTGCGGGTGCGGCTTTTGCCGGCCGCGCTGATCCTGTTCGGGGCCGGGCTGCTGGTCCGGGTGATCCTGGCGGGCGCGGTGCACGGGTACGACGTCGACGTGGGGGACTTCTGCGCCTGGGGCCAGATCATGGCGGAAAACGGGCCGGGGGCCTTCTACACCCAGGCCGGGTTCTGCGATTATCCCCCCGGATACATCTGGATCCTGGGGTTCTTCGCCAAGCTCGCGCAGTGGCTTGGTCTGCCCGTGTCGGAGACGGTCATCAAGCTGCCGCCCATCCTGGCGGACCTGCTGAGCGCCGCGCTGGTGACGGTCTATATCGCGGTCAAAAACAGGAAAGAAATGCAGGAGGGCCGCTGTCCGCTGACCTTCCTGATGCCGGGGGCCCTGTGCCTGATGAACCCGATGATCCTTCTGACGGGCGCGGGCTGGGGACAGTCGGACAGCGTGATGATGCTGTTCCTGCTGATCACGGTGCTGACGGCCATGGAAGGCTGGTGGTACGGCGCGCTGCCCGCGTACGTGACGGCGGTGCTGGTCAAGCCCCAGGCGCTGATGTTCGGCCCTCTGGGCCTGGCGGCGCTGGCGGTGGACCTGATCGCCCGGCGCAGGCCTTTTGACAAGATGGTCGGCGCGCTGGTGCGCTTTGGGGCGGGCGTCCTGATCTCCGCCGGGGCGGCGGCCCTGATCATCCTGCCGTTCCAGGGCGGGCAGCCCTTCGGCTGGCTCATTGAGCTGTACGGGCGGACGATGGGGTATTACGCCTACGCCACGGTCAACGCCTGCAACCTGTATTTCCTGATCGGCGCCAACTGGGTGGAGACGGCGCAAACAGCTTCCTTCTGGTTCCCCCTGCTGGCCGGGCAGCTGCTGGCCGCGCCGGCGGTGCCGGCCCTGGTCCGCGCCGGGCGGAACAACCGGGGCGAGCGGGCGCTGTGCGTTGTCCTGATAGCCCTGGGCGGGCTGGTGACGCTGACGGCACTGTTCCCCTTCTCCTATCAGGTTTATTCCACGGCGCTGATCGCGCTGTCGGTGGTCTTCTGCATGTACGCCCTGGTCCGCGCCGGGCGGATGAGCGCCCTGCCGCTGTACGGCGCGGTGCTGCTCGCGCTGCTCTTCAACTTCGGCGGCATGATGCATGAACGGTATCTGTTCGCCGCCCTGCCGCTGCTGGCGCTGGCCTGGTATCTGGAAAAAGACGACCGGGTGCTGCTGGTGCTGGGGCTGCTGACGGTCGCCTCTTTCCTGAACGCCGGGTGCGTGCTGTCCCGCAACGCGCGGATCGGCGGGGCGTCCGGCCATCTGACCGCGCCGCTCTTCGGCATCCAGAGCGACATGACGGCGCTGGAGTACCTGTCCGCGGCGCTGAGCGTACTGGGGGCGGGGCTGATGCTGTACCTGGGCGTCCGGCGGTCGGGCAAAGCCTGGCAGCCGGTGACCCTGCGCATGCCTTCCGTCCCGGAAGCGCCGGCGGAGGAACAGGCGGCTCCCGCCGACGAGCCGCCGGTCTTCCCGGAAAAGGAGTGGCTGCGCAATCACCGCATGGACAAAAAGGACTGGGCGGTCCTCACGGCCGTCACGCTCTGCTACGCGCTGCTGGCGTTCTGGCACCTGGGGGCGGTGACCTCCCCGCAGACCGGGTACATGCTCAGCGAGGTGGGAGAAACCGTCACCTTCGACCTGGGCGAAAACCGGGAGGATTTCCGGATGCTGTACATCGGCGGCGTCCATCAGTACGACCGGGACTTTACCGTCACCGTGAGCGAGGACGGGGAAACCTGGGGGACGCCGTACAGCTGCAACATGGACATCGGCAACCTTTTCCAGTGGTACTACGTGCGCTCCTGGGAGGGGGACGACGGGTTGTCCCTGTCCGGCCGGTATGTCCGGATCACCGGGCGGCCGGGCCTCAACCTCTACGAGGTGGTTTTCCGGGACCGGGAGGGGAACGTGCTGCCGGTAGCCGGAGCGGTCAGCTCCGCGGGGGCGGACGTCGCCGCCCTGTGGGACGAGCAGCGCACCCTTTCGGGCGAGCCGGGCTGGTACAATTCCATGTACTTTGACGAGATCTACCACGCCCGCACGGCCTACGAGCACCTGATGGGCATGTACCCCTACGAGACCACCCACCCGCCGCTGGGCAAGGTGATCATGAGCTGGTGCGTGGGGCTGTTCGGGATGACGCCCTTCGGCTGGCGGTTCGCGGGGACGATGTGCGGGGTGCTGATGCTGCCCGCCATGTACCTGCTGGGCCGGCTGCTGTTCAGGAAGCGGCGCTTCGCCGTGCTGGCCGTGCTGCTGATGGCGCTGGACACCATGCACTATACCCAGACGCGGCTGGCCACCATCGATTCCTTCGTGGTGCTGTTCATCCTCTGGTCGGTCTATTTCATGCTGCGCTGGTTTTATACGGACTTTTTCGGCCGGCCGCTGATTATATCGCTGGCGCCGCTGGGGCTTTCGGGCCTGTTCATGGGGCTGGCGGTGGCGTCCAAGTGGACGGGCTGCTACGCCGGGGTCGGCCTGGCGGTGCTGTTCGCCATCGGCCTGTGGCGGCGCGCCCGCCATATCCGGGCGGTCCGGCGGTACGAAGCGGGACGGCGGGAAACGGAGGACCCGCCGCAGGGCGCGAAGCCGCCCATGCGGGGACACGTCCTGCGGCTTTGGATGACGGTCCTGTCCTGCTTTGTGTTCTTCGTGGCGGTGCCGCTGGGCATCTATTATCTGTCCTACATCCCGTATTTCGCGCCGTCGGGCGGGATCACCGTCCGCAAGGTGATCGAGGCGGGCGCCGGCATGCTGAGCTATCACAGCCAGCCGGGGCTGGGGATGGACCACCCCTTCTATTCCCCCTGGTATGAATGGCCCTTCTCCGTGAAGCCCATGTACTACGCCGCGGACGCCTATGAGCCGGAAGGCTTCGCCTGCACGATCCTGGCCTTCGGCAACCCTGCCGTCTGGTGGACGGGCTTTGCCGCCATGCTGCTGGTGTTCTGGGCGCTGCTGCGCCACCAGGCGGTGCCGCTGCTGACCGGCGGCCGTCCGGACCGGAAGCCGGGCTTCTTCTGCCCGGCCGGGGAAAAGGACATAAGGCCCCTGCTGCTTACCGTGTGCTTCGCCGCCCAGTACCTGCCCTGGATGCTGGTGCCCCGCGGCACGTACATCTACCATTACTTCCCGTCGGTGCCCTTTATCATCCTGGCCGTCTGCCTGATCGCCGAATACTGGACGGACCGGGCGGTGTCCGCCGCGGACAAGCCTGCCCGGGCCGCCCGGGCGGACAGAGGGGCGCTCTGGTGGGTGATCGGGTATATCGCGCTGACCGCGCTGGTCTTCATCGCCCTCTTCCCCTACGCCAGCGGCATGCTGACGCCCACCGGCTGGCTGGACGCGGTGAACTGGTTCAACAATCTCTACTACTGATAT
>CAMJXZ010000016.1 GCA_946409855.1 uncultured Clostridia bacterium
GAGGCGGGGGACGGTACGGCCCAATGGTTCGTACGCTGCACGCCATGCTCTGCCATGCCGATCAGGTACAAACCCGAGATACTGATTTTCGGGAATGTATTCATGATCACGATTGAAACGGCCAGCTGATGAGAAGCTGGCCGTTTTCGATTTGCGGGGGAATGTGAAAATCCCTCGCGCGCGTATATACATATATAAATACGTGTGTATACGGTATATATTATAGTTTTTCTTATATATAGAGATATTTACTTTACAACAGAGCCTATGAATGGCTTTATTCCGTGGTTTTGGCTGTTAAAAACCTGTTAAAATCTTTTTGGATTTTTACAGACGGGGTGGGCCCGCGTAAAAAACTTCGGGTTTTTAACAGGTTTTGACCGGATTGTAAAAAGGCGCTCCGGCCGGTTTGGGGATCGGCGGGAGCGCCTTTTTATGCTTCTTTTTCATCATCTTTTCGCCGGATGTCCTCCGGCGTGAAAAATAATTGACTGCCGTCGGGCAGGATGAAGGCCAGCCTGCAGCCGGTGAATTCGGCGATACGGATGAGGTCATCCGCCGTAAAGCGGTTCAGGGAGATCTTGTTGTTCATGCTCTGCTGGGTTGTTCCGTACAGGCGGGCCAGGTCGGTCGGCCGCTTGCCGGCGAGCGCCAGCACGGATCGAATCTTGTCTGAAACCATGTTGTCACCTCCTTATTGAAAATACTACACCTTTTAAATGTAGAATGTCAAGTAAATAATTTAAAAGTACACCGAAAAAGTGTTGACTTTATAATCGAAAAGGTGTAATATATAACCGTAAGGCAGAGCCGCAAGGCTCTTACGAAAGGAGGAGGATGGCGGGATCAAAGCATAGGGAAAGGCCGGTGCCACCTACCACAGCACACCGGCCAGTCCCCCTGGAAGGGAGCGCGGGGAAGCCTTACCCCCGCCTCCTTGATGGTAGCAGAGTAAGGCGAAAAAATCAAGGAGGAAAACATGCCGTATCATCTGATTTGGCTCGAGAAGGTCCGGGGAAGAATGGTAATGAAATTCAGGTCCTTCCCGGACAGGGCAAAAAGATTCAAGTTCGCGCTGAAACTGGAGACCCGGCCCGGATTCCGGAGGGTGCTTAAACTGATCGACGATAATGAGGAGGAGAGCCACAATGTGTAAATCCATCACCGAATACAGGATCAACAAAAAGGGAGCTGAGTGCTTCCGGACGCGTGATCTTGAGGCATGCAGAGAGAAGCTCAGGGAACTGGACGCCAGGCGCCCTGGAGTGTATACGATGCAGTCGCGATCCTGCCTCCTCGACAGGCACGGAGTGATGGATAGCAAATACAACGGAGAGCCGAACTGGTCGATTTGGCGCTGATAAAAGGAGGACGCATAAATGATGTATGCTTTGAAGCTCTGCACGAACGGGGACATCAACGTGATCGAGGTCCCGGAGGACAAGGACTGGCGCTGGTACTCCAGGCAGATCGGATGCGACCTGGTGGAGGTGGTCCGGCCGATGGGGCTGGAAAGCCCCAGGGTGCTGATCGTGGACGAGGAAGGGCTGCTGAAGGAAAGGCCCGTGATCAACTTCCTTGGATCCTGGCTGTATGAAACGCAGCGGCACGGAAACCCGATCTGCGGGGATTGCCTGATCATGGAGGAGTATGAAACAGCCGACGGGCTGGAGCTGGGCGGGATGCCGAAGGCGGACGCGCTGAAGCTGGCGGACTGGATGAAATCCCACATCTGGGAGGCGGTGGGAGAGATAAAGAAAGCAATGGGGATCAGCCTGGTCAGGGCTGAATAAAACAACGAAAAAAAGCCCCCGGCGAAAGCCGGGGGTGATTTATTCGTTTCCGGGATGGCTTTTATCCCAGGCCTCTATGATGGGTACGTAATATTTTTGTTCGGCTTCGCGCCTCGCCTGCACGGCGGATTCGTAATCGTGAAAGCTTCCAAGGTGAATCGTCTTTTTCCTTAGGATGATCCGCGCTGAATATCGGTATCCCCCGCTGGCAAGGGTGAATTGTCGTATCCCGTTTACAGTCGGCGAATTGATGATATTTCTCAGACGGGTAATCATTGTGCCGTCATAGAATTCCAGTACATTTTCCCCGTCCTTGTCGATACGTTCCCGCACTTTTTCTTTCAGGATATGCCCGCAGGATTGTATTTTCCCGATTTTTACGGTAGCAAGGGTGCAGATAATTTCATTACCGCACGTACAACGGAATTTCCATTTGCCTCCGCTTACACGCTCAACAGCAGTTAGTTCGTAAAATGTTTTCCCGGTATAATCGATGATCGCTTTGGGATTTCCGGCGGCAGAACGGCGGCGGCTACGCTCTATATGGCATCCGCAGGATGTTATGAGGCCCTTCCGAAGATTCGATGCGTTTACCGCTTTTTCTTTTCCGCATTCGCATTTCACGAGCCATCCGGCACGGTGATCAGGCATCTCGGACGCAGGAATGGGGCGCTCTGCCACAAGCGCCCCGAAGCGTTTCCCGGTTAGATCAATCCGTTTCATACCGTCTCAAATCCCGAAACCGCTGTACTTCCGATGGATTGCCAGTCAGTGATTTCGCCGTCCTCTATCGTCTGGTCTACCTCGTAGCTAATCCAGCCGTGAACCCGCCAGTAATGGCCGAAATCATCGATGCGCCCCGGGCCTTGCTCCCTGATAAACTCGGCGGCTTCGGCGGCTGTATCGCATTCCCGGCGCGGCTTTTCATCGTCCATAAACGCATTAGCAAGGGCTTCCTTTGCGGCTTCGGCGGTCAAAGTGTGTGCGGCTTCGCCCTTCTTCTGGATCTCAACGTACAGTTCGTAGACTTCGAAAACCGTTTTCTTCATCGTCTTTCACTCCTCAGATGTTCTTGCGCAGTACAGATTCAACGTGCGCGGTCAGGCTTGTGCCAGCTTCGGACGCTCCGGCGCGGAGCCTTGCCATCAGATCGGCGGGGAGCTGGATGCACATGGTTTCCTTCTCATCCGTGCCCTCGTCCGGCATTCCGAAGATCTCGGCGTAATCATCAGCGGTCAGCTTTTCTTCAGCCCATTCACGGGCCTTTCCGGCGCTCAATGGAATGATCTCGGACCCGCCGGACCATGAATTGTCCCCGCAGGATTTTGCGTACTGGGTCATCGGGCCGCCTTTACCGAACAAGAAAAATTCGCCGGTGCGCTTGCGGTACAATTCTTCTTCTACGTGGCTGAAATCGCTGTAACCGCGATTGTTCGACCATTCGCCTACGCATTTTGCCTTCTCGGTATCGTACAGTTTGCCGTTGATAATCTTCTTCATGGTTATTCCTCCTTCTGCCGGGGATTAGCCGCCCCGGCTCCGGCATTGTCTTTTTTTTTATGCGCTTACAGGAACATATACTACGATGGTTTTCGTTTTTCCATTGTAGCTTCCGGCTTTCGTCTTACAGTTGGAATAGTTCTTTTTAAACTCGCCGTAAAACATTTCCACCTCGTTGCATCCAATCGAGTTCTCGATTTCCTTGCGCTCTTTATAACACTTTGAGCAAATTCCACATTCCTCGAACCATGCGATCTTACGGCGGCGCTGTTCGTACGGCCCAAACAGTTCTGTAGTTTCAGTGTGTCCGCAGGAAAAATTTACTTCGTACTTCATCGTTTCTTCCTCCTTCTGTTGGCCTCGGCCCGGTCGTTGGGGTGATCTTTCTTACAAATCCATGATAGCATATTGTTTCTATAAAGTCAAGCATTATTTTGCGTTTATATAAAATATTTTCGCGTACAAAAAAAAGAAAGCCCCCGGCGTTTGCCGGGGGCAGCTTTATGTGTGGATACAGATGCACGGATTATTCAGTTTTCAGCCGTTGGCCTCCGTGGGATCCTCGGGCGGTTTGGCTTCCTCCGGGCCCATTTCGACGGAGGTCTGCGCACCGGCGGCGTCGGCCCACGCCTCGCCAAGGATGTAGGCGAGCACGGACGCGCCGGACATGATAATACCGCTGACCTGGGTCACCGTCTGCTCGTCAAGGTGCATGGCGATCAACAGCCCCGAAATGAAGCCCGTCAAAGCCATCCAGAATTTGCGGGACGTGAGCTTGGATACCCAATCGATCTTTGTCATTTTTTACCGCTCCTTTCATTGCTTGGAAGTTCATCGTAATCGCCGCAGTGGAGGGCATAGAGGAAATCGCGCAGGTAGGCCCATTCCTCCGCCTTCAGGCCGCGCCGGAAGAGCCAGAAGACAAACATGCCGCCCAGGATAGCGCCGCTCAGGAGAGCCAGAAAAACGTTCAGAGCCAATCGTCCTTACCTCCGTAACTGAACACGATCGTAAGCGCGATCAGGAAAACGATCACAAAAATGAACCGGTATATCATGCGGCGTTCTCCGGCTCGTTCGGCAGGGCCAAGACCCGGTCGCGGAGGTTTGTCATGGCCCCATTTCCGCCCAGGGCGTGGTATGAATCGTACATGCACAGGAACGTGTTTTTCTGCTCGATGGTGCTGTACTTCTGGCGGCAGTACAGGTTTCCGTCCTCGCTGATCTGGCGCTGGAGGAGCGCGCGGATGCCGTTTTTAAGGGCGTCCTGTTCTTCCTTCTGGCGCTTGAGCCGCGCGGACAGGTTTTTGTATAATCCCGCCAGCACGGCGCATAAAATCCCAAAGGTCCACTCAATCCAGTACTTGGCGATCCAGTCAGGCATAAAGCATCACTCCTCACAAATAATCGATGTTCGCGACGCTGCCCGAGCGGCAGTCGATCACGAGGTTGCCCGTTTCCAAGGCGCGGCGCAGGGCGTCGGCCGGAAGCTTCAGGGTCAGTTTGACGGCGTCCACAGGCGGAAGGTCGGTCTCGGGATCCTCGGGAATTTCCGGCTCCGCGGGATCCTCAGGTTCGACTTTTTCCAGATACATCCGCATGGAGTATCCGACGAGATCTCCCTGCCGCACCCGGGCCCAGTCGGCGTTGGTTTCCTCGAGCACGTCCAGGACGCTTCCGTCCGCGGCCTGTCCGATGCTGCTGTATCTGGTGCCGGGGCCGCTGCGGATGTTCAGCCTGCCACCGCCGGTGACCCGCGCCTGATAAAGGACGGTGGCTTCATCGCAATCCACGTATTCCACGGTGATCCCTTCCTCCATCGTTCTCTGCACCCGGTCCCGGAACCAGGCCATGGTCAGCCCGAATTTTCCGAGCCAGTGCGTGATGTCGCCGTGGTTTGACGCCAGGCCCATCTCGTGCAGCTCGGCGTGATCCCGCACGGCGTCCATGCCGATGCCGTATTCCCGGCAGAGGTACGCCGTCAGGAGCACGGCCTGGTCCATCGCGGCATCAAAATACGCCCTGTCGGTCAGGGCGTCCTCGCAGATCTCGAATCCGACGTAGCCCAGCCGGTTGGCGTTGCCATTATCGCCGGATCCGGACAGCCAGCAGCGCATATCCCAGGGCAGAGACTCGTATACGGCCACTGTGCCGTCCGACTGTTTGCCGATGTAAGCGCCGGCGCATACATTGCCGCCGGGCCGGTTGTGATCGTTGCCGTTTACGTTTTTCCCGATGCGCCCGTCATCCGGCTGCACGTAGCGCCGGAGCCATGGATTGTTGGCCCCCGTGGAGTGCACCTGTACGCCGGACGGGGTTTGGCGCGTGCCCTGTTTGTAGCAGTCCGAATCATAAAAGAAACGCCGGTAAACGGTCAGGACGCGTCCGGTGGTTTTCGTGGGGAAGGGGGGCCGGCCTTCCGCGCTTCCCGGAGCAGCTTCGGGGGGATCTCCGGCGAATTCGTCGAAGAACTTCTGTCCAAGCTTCGCCCGGGCCGCGCAGTTTTCTTCCGATCGGTTCGCCGGCTTTTCGAAGTCCAGCAGCACGGCGTCGGATGCTTCCCGGACGCTCCGGGCATTCAGCAGGGTGTTCAGCACGCTTTGATACTGGCCAAGCTCGGCCCAGAGGTACTCGAGCTGCATGTCAAGGTCCGCGATGGACGTGCCGCGCTTTTTTGCGTAATCGTATAGATCGCGTTTCCTCGACCAATAGCTCCACTGGGCCAGCCCATAGCCCCATCCGTCCTGGAACATTTCCCGAGTGTAGGCGCCGTTGTCCACAGCGGCCGTGTAGCCCTCATCCGTCCAGCCGGAGGCATCGGCGTATTTGTTTTCCAGGTTGTTAGGCCTCAGGCCGCTTTCTGCCTGCAGGTTGCCCATCAGGCCGGCCACGCCGAATTCGTTCCCGATCCGCTCCCAGAGCCATCGCCAGATGTATTTGGCGTCTGCCGTACTATCACCACCTTTTTTCTGGTAAACTATTTCGCTTCGTGGTATACTCAAAATCGAAAAAGCACAGCCGAATGGGGGATCGCCTATGAAATCAGCCGTTAGGTACGCATCACTGATATTAGCATTATTGCTGCTGTTTCAGGCGGCCTGCGGTGCTGCTCCCGAATACACCGGGGAAGCTTCCATCGTATTGAACGGTGATGTTCCTGACATAGATAACCTTTTCGCGGGGGATGAATACATCTCTTATGAGCCGCTGGACAAATGGCTCCGTCCTTCCAGGGCGGTGGCTTGTCTTGGTCCGGAGACTTTGTCCGACACGGTCCGTGAATCGATGCGGGGAATCATTCCTCCCGGATGGCAACCGAGCACTTACGACTTCATCCCGGGTTTTAACCTGTATCAGCGCTGTCATTTAATTGGCAGCCAGCTGGGCGGCGCGGAAACAGAGGAAAACCTGATCACCGGCACCCAGTACCTGAACATCGCCGGGATGCTTCCGATCGAGAATCAGATAGCGGAATACATCAGGACCACCGGTAACCGGGTTCTATACTCTGTCTGGCCGTATTACGGAGCGGGTAATTGCATATGCTACGGTGTCCAAATCGAGGCAAAATCTGTAGAGGACGATGGGATCCTGATCAACCGATACTGCTTCAACGTGCAGCCCGGCGTGTCGATAGATTACAGAACAGGACTGAATCACCTGAGCGGGACAACGGCGGATATTGATATACCGAATGAACCGACAGCGTCAACAATCACATATGTGCTGAATACGAATACAAAACGATTCCATTTCCCCACATGCTCGTCCTGCGAAGAGATAAAGCCAAAGAACCGGCAGGAAACCACGTTGTCGAGGGATGAGCTGGTAGATCTCGGCTATAAACCGTGTGGGCGATGCAAGCCGTAAGCGAAAGGGAGGCCGAGGCCTCCCTCTTTTTTAGCTCATGAAATCGAAGAATATCCGCCCCAGCTCCGCGAACGCCTCCTGGATCATCTTCCGGCGCTCCTCATAGTCGTCCTCTCCCAGGACGGCGTCCGTGATCCTGTTCGCGATGTCCTTGATCTGGGCGGCGCGGCTCTTTGAGATCACATCGATTCTGGAGATATCCCGCAGCAGCCCGGCCAGGACGTAGGCGTTCCAGTTATACCAGTCCATTGCGTCGTTGTCGCACCAGCCGTAAACGGCACGCTGCCGCATCTGCCTGCGGGCATCGAAATACCAGCGGAGGATGCGGATCGGGTGGCGCAGCGCGTAGCGGCGGGTGAATGTCCAGCAGAAAACGCTTACCGGATGATTGGTTTTGTTATCCATTATGACCTCCATTATTATCTCAGCCCCGTTTCCGGGGTGATGCTACTGAGGAACATCGTACATACGGTTGTATGCGTCTATTGTTTCCTGCATAACATCACCCCCTTTACTTAAAGCCTCCGTTAAAATGTTATTTTTTGACTATCTTTTGAAATTAAACGATGATTCAAAAGTTGTAGCTATTTAACCCACAATTCTACTTTTTTACCATCCTTAACGTATCTGCTCCACGGCTGATAACCTTCACTGATTAACAGATTCCGCTCATCCTCGTGGTTATCAGGTTCTTGGATGATGGCGTAATCATTTACACCACCATCTATACGAAACCTTTCAATCATGTGTTAACCTCCTATTTACGTTATGGTGTCCAATTACAGTCTTTAATGCGGGTGAGGATTTGCACCTCACATGTCGGTTTATTCTCAGATGGCCTGCCCTCCTTGCCGACAAGGTGTCACCATCCGTATGCGTCTACCTATTCCGCCACCGCACTTAAAGCCTCCAATAAACTACAATCACTGATGCTGACTTGCTATTGTTTCTCCGAATGCTTCAATCAAAGGCAGGACTTCTGTTGTTATTGCATTGCCATCGTCATCGAGCGCAGGACTTTCCCGCTCACCAATCCAAACGCAGAAGGAAGCACCGACAGGATTGTTGCATACGTACCCGTTTGAAAATCTCGTAATGTCAAAGGCCCTGATTTGTTGCTCTGTGACCTGCGACCCGCTCGGATTTGCCACCCAATAAATAGAACTGTTCGCATTAACGACTTCATGCCCGTCTTCGATTATTTTTGTCAGTGAACCATATCCCGAATTCTTCTTCGACCAGTAATGGACAATCATGCGCCTGTTGATGTGCGGAACAATAGAATCATTTACACAGATTGCATCATTCCAGCAGTGGATAGTATACCTGTATTTTGCCAACGTATACGCCACACGATTGATGAATTCGGCATACCTGTAGTCTCCTGCGGCTTGCAGTGTGTGGTATGAATCATCATAAAACTCATCAGCGCACAAGTTAAAATGTGTACATCCACGCTCCGCAAACCACTTGCCGTACATGTCGGCAATGCCGACGGCGAAATCACACGCCTGTTCATTCTCGATATTCAGCGAGTCATTTCTCCACTTGTACCAGAATTCCTTATGTTGGGAAAGAATGGCTTTTGCATGGGAAATTACATTGAGCGACGGCATGACAATAATATCGTTGGCTTTGGCGTATGATATAATTTCTTCCATGTCGCTTTCCGACAGGTATTTCCCGGAACTCGTAGAAACACAGTCGGAAATATCATACGTAATGCCCCGTGCGGTAAAAGTCATATCATCAAGCGCAAAACTTAATCCTTTCCCGCTTCCGCCGAATCCAAGTTCCAAACAATTCAGGCCTACGCCTGCCATTTTGTCGATAATCAGTTTAATGTTGGCAACGCTAAAATATTTATAGTTGTTGTCAAGCATTACGATCCCCATAAATCCCTGGGGATTATAGCTGTCGTTATTCTGCAGCATTGATTCGCCAAGTACGCCGTATGGAATACCGCATTCTAAATAGCGTACGCTTGCCTCGTTGCTTTCCGACAGCGTTTTATTCTCGACGGCCTGTTTGAGAAGCGTATTGCCCAAATCCGTTGAGCTTTGTTTTTTGTAAAATACAATATTCACATAGCCGCCGGATGCAAATGTCGCAAACACTTTCAGTTGTGTCGCGTCCGCTGTTATGGTTTTTTCAGAACTTCCCGACGCAGACCTGGAATCCGTTTGAATAAAGTAATCTTTATTTGCACCGTCTACATAAGTAACTACAGTTAATTGTTTCCCTGTGTTATTTGTTTCGTAGTCCATTTTGATAACATCCCCGGCATGGAAATCCACATCAAAATAGACCACAGACCCGCCGACGGTGAATGAGTTGATCCGTTTGACCTCTACATAATATTCGTCACCGATAGTGTCTTCTACACCTTGAATTTCAGAAGCGGTGTCATCAACGGCATCCTGCATTTCATCAACATCATCCTGAAGCCCGTCTATCGCTTTTTTGTTCTCAAACGATTGTTGATACAGCGGTTTATCAATGCTGCATTTTAAGGCGAGGGACAAATCAACATAACTGTCGCTGTCGGTATATGTTGCAAACACGATTATCTGGCTTGCGTCCTCTGTTATTGTAATTTCCCTCCGCTCAGAAATCAGCCTTTTATCTGTTTGGAGGAAAGTGTCAACCCTTCCGCCGTTTTTATAAGTGCCGACGGTCAACTGTTGTCCGGTATCATTGGTCCTGTATTCAAAGCGGACAACATCTCCGGCATGCAGATTCAAATCAAATTGCTGCGCGCCGTTGGATTTATATCCATTCCTCTGCCAGATCTTTGAATATTCAGTTCCAACTATATCAATCGTTTTTTGCATCTCCGCCGCTGTTTCGACAAGTGTTTTGCCTGTATCGCCTGCACGATGCTTTTGATAGAAAGCCATTTTGATCGTGTCGTTGGAAGTTACAAGTGTCGCATATACTTTTATTTTTGAAGCATTTGAGGTCAACGTAATTTCAGAAGAACCGGATTCGTTTGTGGATGAAGTATTGATAAAATAATCCAGATTGCTGCCTTCATATGTGACAACCGTCAAATATTTTCCCGGTCTGTTTGTCTCATAATCAAACCTGATAACGTCTCCGGCCTTGAGGTCTACATCATAGTATTTGACTTCGCCGTGATAATTGTAGCCATCGATCTGAAGGATTTCCTCATAATACGAATCTCCTATTTTCTTGTCGACTTTGTTGATTTTACTGTACAAAATCGTATCCATCACGCCACCTCCACTTCAGAGATCGTCTGCGCCAGCGTTGTCAGATTTGTCACAATCGTGATATGCTCACCGGATGACAACGTTCTGACTTCTGTCACGGAATTCGTTCCCCATGTGAAAACATCCGTCCGCACCGTAGTTCCGTTTTTGCCGTGAGTGATTGTCGCAGGATTTTCATCGCTGTCAAAGGTAACCGTCTTTGAAGTTCCCGGCAGATCGTCACGGAGAAGCATTTCTTCCGCGGTCATCTCCGTAATTTCGCTCTTTAAGTCATCAACTTCGGCGGCCGCTGCAAGCGCTTCCTCCACGCCATCCTCGATATTGTTCAGCTTCTCTTTGGTGATCAGCTCGGGAGCCGTCCAGGTATGTTTTTCGTATGCCATGATCGTGCCTCCTCATCATATGCAGAACGCGGGGAAGTAATATGCAGAAGTTTCCGTAACATACACGCCAAGATTTCCGGAGCTGTTAATGACGATAAAGTGGTCGTGATCAACGCAATTGTCCGGATTGTGCGGTGATCTTGTCCATTCATGCACATTTTTGTACGGAGGCATGTCGGCATAATATGCGTATTGCGGGTTTGCCGTTGCCTCGTTGGGAAGCACCCAGCCGCCGGTGGAGCTGTACATTTCGCTCACGGCAAGCAGGAACAGCTTGTCACGGCTTGTCGTCATGCCGGTGGTTCCGGTTCCACCGATGGAGGTGATTTTGTCCACAGTGCGCATAATTGACCGGATGTCGGAGGGCATCCCCGAAAGGTACGCCGGAAGGGCCGTTTTGCGCATGTAGCAGTTGTCCCAGCCGCCCACGTTGGTGTTATTCTGATTCATTATTCCGGCTCCGGAGGCCGTCATGATCTGAATAGTAAGGGCGGCTTTTTGGGAATTGCCGTTATATGAAGCGTCGGCATACTTCGCATCGGTGGAGCTAAGGCTGTCATGATTCATCCCGATAATGGTATAGGTGACGCCGTCAACGACTTTGGAATCGCCGACGGACCAGTAATTCCCGGCCTGTCCCAGGGCCGCGACGCGGGCGATCGTTTCCCACGTATTCTGGCCGAAATCCGGATTGACAGAATCCACTGTGATGGGTATGGCAACGCTTTTGGTCCGTCCGCCGATCTCCGCTGTGACGGTGATCGCCGTATCTGCGGCCGTAAGAGCGCCTGCCGGCGTATAAGAATATGCCGTCTGGGAGATCGGCACCGTGAACGTTCCGAAATCGGCCCCGATGATCATCCCGGTAAGGTCGACATACTCACCGGCGTAATAGGATGTTTTTGCGGGGGGCACGATCACGATCAATCCGCGTAGCGTATTGCCTCCCCGCCTGCACAGATATGCGTCACCCATGCCGCAAGCACCTCACTTTGACCTTAATAGCCGCCGACGGAATGTCGTTGGCGTAGACGGTGATGGAGTTGTTGGCCGTAGTGATCCGGTATACCTGACTCCAGTCGTCGCACATCGCCTGGTCAGTGGCGTATGTGCCCGTGAGGGCGAGATCCACAAAGGGCGTGTCCGCCGCTTTCATGCCCGACACGGTGACGGTGCGGGTGTAGGGAGCGGCGCTGCCGTTCCAGCCGGTGGCGGGGATCGTGACGGCGTAGACCTTTTCGGTGGTCGCCGCGGCCTCCAGGGCGTTGATGGCGTCCGCACAGTCCGCGATGCCCTGCTCGATGTGGTTCATGTTCAGGGCGTTCCTGGGCGTGCCCTCGAAAAGCACGAGGCCCGGCGCGGGGGTGTGGGTGACGCTTTCGTCCGAGTTTTCAACGTGGGTGTAGGTACGAGGCCGCTGGACAACGCGGTCCGTCCACTCTGTTTTGGTGTAGGTCACGGCCATCTGGCAGTCCTCCTCATTCGTTATCGTCTTCGGCGGTGAATTCACCCGCGCTCACACCGAACTTGAAGCGGTACAGCACCGCATCGTAGGAATCCGGAACGGTGAGCGTCTCCTCCCGTTCCGCGAGCACGTTGTCCGAGCTGTCGAGCAGCTGAAATTTTGTGGCGGGCGCGGCGCTCTTATTTACGTAAAAGCACACGTACACGATGCCGCTCTGCTGGACCTCTTTCGTCACGATCTCGGAGCGGATCCAACTGCCGCCGACCATGTACCTGCCGTAGCTCATCAGATCGGCGACGCGCTGCCGGAGAGCATCCAGCAGGGTGTTTGTGATCACTGTCGTCAAATCGGTGCCCTCCTTATCCTGTGATCGACAGGTCCGTCACGGCACTGTCGGTGTAAGCGATTTCCGCCGTCATCTCCTCCTCGCATTCGGCCAGGTCGTTGGCGGCGGTCTGGTAATCCTCCGAGGCGTAGGGGAAGACCACGGGGAGATAGTCCGTGTCGGCGCTGACGATGATGTCGCTGTTGTAGGTGATGAAAAGCTCGACGCCCATGGGCTTGGGGATGATGTAGCCCCCAAGCACCAGGCTGCTCATCAGCGGGCTGAGGGAGCCGGAGATGCCCACGCTGACGGTCATATCCTGGTTGTCGGTGAATTCCGCGTCCAGCCAGGAGCCGAGGGTGGCGGCCCAGAGATCGCGGAACGTTTCGAAGGTGCCGTCCCACTGGTTCTGGGCGATCTTCGCGAGGATGATCTTCCGGAAAGTGTCGTCATCCAGCTCCGTCCCGTCAAAAATGCCTGCGGGGATGGATTTGCGGTCCACCCCGACCGACACGGCGATGGCGTCCAGCTGCTTTCCCTCCGCGGTCATCACGTGGAATTTTTGCGGGAGGTCCTTGGCGATGCCGTGCGCCGCGTCGATCTTTTCGAGGATCCTGGTCAGGTGGGCCATGAAACGGGGCATCGGCTGGTGCTGGCTGCCTATGCCCTTCAGGTATCGCTTGATATCCGGGTCAGCCATGCCGCGCCTCCTTAGGTGATGTTGATGGTGATGTTGTCTACCCGGCCCCGAGCGGCCTCGTTGTAATTGATCTCCACGTCGGCGGTGGAAAGCGTTTCGCCCTGGCGGGCGATGAGCACGCTGGTGATGGAAAACTGCGGCAGCCGTGCGTCCGCGTTGACCGTCTGTGCCACCATCCAGATGATGGACATGGTGAGGTCGGTGCCGATGGTAAAGGAATCGAGGTAGTTGACGATGGCGGTCTTGATCTCGTCCACGAGGGACGCGGTCCAGCCGCCGCGGGTGGTGATGTTGATCTCGATGTCGATGTCGGCATAGCCCAGGCGCTCGAAATTGACGGTGTTGACCATGCCGCCGTCGTCCACCACCTCCGCCGATTCTGATCCGTATGTGCCGCAGCCCAGGCCCTTGCGCATGAAGATTGCCCGGGCAACCTCGCTGTCCTCGCCGCCCTCCACCACGCAGCACACGCTGTGGCCGGGAATGTCGTTGTCATCGGTATCGTCGGTGTCGTTTTCGTAGACGGCGCAGCGGGCGACGTCCGGGATGTTTTTGAGGGCCGCGTACAGGCCGCCCACCATGCCGCGGGAGGGCAGGGCCACGGATTCGCCCTGGCGGGCGCGGAGCTCGGAATCCGATTCCGTGACCGTACCGACGGTGGCGGCAAAGACGTTGGTGACGGACTCCCAGCCCATGACCGGGGTCATGATGCGGGTGATCGAATTCGGCGCGGCGGTGATCAGGCCGTACTCCCTGGCCGTCGCTTCCACCTCCGCCGTGCCGTCCTGCCCGATGGTGACGTTTTCGGAAAAGTCCCACATCAGGCCGTTATTGTCCGCGGCGGCCCCGCCCTCGATGGTGGTGCCGGGGGAGCCGGTCAGCGAGAGCGTGACCACTGAGCGGGTGGCCTGCTTGCGCGATATGCCGTTGAGGGCCACGATGTAGTCCAGCCCCGTGCCGATGGACGTGAGGGGGCTGTGGGCGTTGTAGGCCAGCTCCACGGCCTGGTAGGTGTCGTAGATCTTCTCGGCGATCTTGGACAGCATCTGGTAATCCTGGCTGTCCGCGCCGAGGTAAATGCCGCTGCCGTAGATGGTCTGCATCTCGTCCACCAGCTGCTCGATGATGTCGTTGTATGTGGGGTAGTGGAGGCCGGACGCGTCCACGTAGGGCACGAAATAACTCACAGGATCACCTCCGCCGGCGTGACGCCGTAGACTGTGTTGACCTTGCATTTAAATACATACTGCCGGTTTTTGATTTCGGAGGACACGTCCGAGACCGAAAGCACGCCCCGGGTGTCCATGATCCGGTCGATGACCATCAGGTCGATCATGGCCCGGTTCTGGCTGGTCTGGTAGGCTGTCATAATCTCGTCGTAGTAGGGGAGCGCCGTGGCGTCGCCCTCCCACCACTCTCCCTGGACGGCCTGCAGGCGCGACCGGATCACCTCGCCCATCGCGTCAAGGCCGGAGGCGTAGTCCTGCATGCCGTGCCCCCAGACGATATCGCCGTTTTCGTCCCGCCTGCGACATCTAAGATTCCGCTCGTAATCGCTGATCATACCACGCCTCCAGTCGTTCCGCCGCCGGTCTCCACGCCGCCGTGGCGGTGGGAGGCATACGACGCGCCGTTGATGGTAACGGTGCCGAAAATATTCACGGCGCCGCCGTCGATGCTGATGCCCGCGGTGCCCTCGTCGTTCTGCAGGCGGCAGCCGCTTTGCGGGATATCGGGCTTGTTCGGCTGGGACCAGCAGCCCAGGATGGCGAAGCCGTCGGAAAGATCGTGCCGCCGCTTGTCCGCCTGGGACTGGACGCCGCCCGACTGCCACCAGGCGTCGATGCACATATCCGCGAAGATCACCAGGCACTCGTCCCCGGGTTTGGGGGCAAAAACGAGGGAATAGCCGCCCGCGCGGGGCATGACCACCGGCACGTCCACGAGGATCGGGATGTCCATTTCCCGGGGCTGGCCGCCGAAGGAGACCTTTTCCCGGATGGCGGGCTGCACCCTGACGGTCTGGGTGGCGGCATCCCATTCCTGGACGATGCCGGGGATGGCCACCCGGATGCCCGTGCCACAGGCCCTGATGGCCTCGGCGAGGACGCTGGACGTGTTGGCCGACCGTTCATCTACCGTTCTCAAGTGATCACCTCCAGGATGTGCCGTCGAGCAGCTGGGACAGGACGGACTGTTTGGGGCCGTCGGAGCCGCTTCCCTTGGATTTGGATCCGGATCCGGAGGAAGGGGATTCCTGTTTCTTCTCCTCCTTTTTGGCCGTCGAGGCCGCCGGCGCCGTGGCGACGCCCGCAGGCTGGGAGCCGTCCTGGGTGATGGCGTCAAAATTGCAGTACCAGGATTCCCCGAAATTATCACCCTCGTAGGTCAGCTTGACCACCTTGTAGCAGCCGTTGGCCGAGAAGGACGAAACGGTGCTCTCCGCGTCCTGGACGGCTTTGGCGACGATCGAAGACGAATCGATGTGGACGAGGGAGTTCAGCTTGATGGCCGGGTTGATCAGGCACTGGGCCGACACGCCGTCGTCCGTCTGGGAGGGATCGCCGACGAGGCCGGTGTCCGCGTTGAGGGTCACCACCGCGCCCTTGTCGTAATCCTCCTCGCCGACGATGTTGATCTTGCCGTCGTCCACGAAGAACTGGGTGTCGGTCTTCTGGGCTACCTCCTTGAGGTAATCCGAGGACGGGCCGAACATGGTTTTTCCCCGGATATAGGCGTCGCCGGACTGCACCTTATCGCCGATCACGTTCTGGGGGATCGTCGAGCATGTGTTAACCACGTCCGCCGGCGTGGAGCCCTTTTCGACCGTCTGGGCGGTGAAGGAATTATTGATGTAGTCGTCCCCGTCCTGGCAGATGAGGCGAAGCCTGGTGTCCACGCCGCCTTCCCGGTCCACGATGGGCTGCACCACCTGGCCGGTGAAGATCAGGCCGAAATTGCCCTCCTCATAGCCGGCTTCCAGTGTGACGGTCTGCCCGGCCTTGACCTGGGAGACCGTGGAGGCCGCCAGGTTGTATACGACGATCTCGGAATAGTTCGGCGTTTCGTTGACGGATTTTTCGATGTTGAAGGTGCAGCGCAGCGCCGACACGTCCAGCCCGCCGCAGACGAGGCGGAAGCGGCGCTTCCACTGCGCGTATCCTTTACTCATCCCTTTCACCCCAAACAAGCAGGAAATCGGATCCCAGGTCGAAAAGATCCGGAATGTCGTTTTCGGCGGCGTCGGTGTCCGGAACGACCACGGCGCTGCCGATGCCCAGGTGGCGGAACTGCTTCATCAGGTCGGCGGAGGGGGCGAGGCCGGTGACAAGGGGCACGCCGGAGATGAGCATCTCGCGGGTGGTGCCGTCGGACACGTCCATTTTCCAGAAGCGGCCCTCGGTGTTGTAGCGCAGGTGCAGGAGCAGGTAAACGTTCCTGCCGCCCACGTCCACCGAAACGAAAAATTCCTGGTCCGGCGTGGTATCCAGGGGGATCACATGCCACGACATACGTTCACCTCCTATCCCCTCATCACGGTGTTGACCTTGTTGTTGATGGGCTTGGTCGCCGGGATCGTCGCCTTGACGGTGGAGGCCTTGGGCGCGGTCTTGGCGGCGTTCGTCGCTTTGTTCTCCGCGATCTTCGCGCCGGCGTTCGATGTGCTCGCGGTGGCGGGATTGTAATTCGAATTCGACTGGGCGCTTCCGCCGAAAAGCTGGTGGAGGACCGACTGCTTCGCAGTCGACGCGGGCTTCTGGGTGGCGGGCTGGTGCACGGAGGAGGATTTTACCGTCTCCCCGGTTTTGGCGGTTTTGCCGGAGGTGGTAGCGGCGGCGGGCTTAACGGCCGTTTTGCCGCCCGTGGTCTGCCCCTGCACGGTAACGGTGGCCACGGTGGCCACCCGGATCTCGGTGAAGGTAAGGGTGCACCGCAGGCTGTTCATCGTCGTGTAATCGTCCGGGACGGAAATGGCGGTGAGCAGCATGTCCTGGTACGCGCCCAGGCGCGTGACCACCGTCACCAGGTCGCGCTCGGCCATGATGGTGAGGAACTGCTGGTAGGCCCGGGCGGAGGCCCCGGTGCCGCTCACCACGTCGGTCATGCCGATCTCGAGGCTGATCTCCTTGGGGGCCATGTAGGCGTGGTCGGTGATGGCCGCGCCGGTCTGCACGGGGTGCTGGGTGGGTATGACGGTGGCGTTGTGGTCCGCGTGTAGGAGCGCGTCGAAATAGACGGTGCCGGACGAGGTGCGCAGCATGGTGTTTACCGTGGTGCCGGCCAACGAGGGCACCTCCTTTCAGTCAATGGAAAAGCCGCCCCCGAAGGGCGGCGTGTGGGTGCGGGGGAGACGACGGGGAACGACCTCATCCGTCACCGCGCTTTAGGCGCGGTGCCACCTTCCCCAGCCCGGGGAAGGCTTACGAGGTCTTCCTTGCCGGTTGAAGTGGAACACAGGGGACGGTTCTCTGTGTTGAGGTTCACTGCCGGTTGAAATGAACGGTGATGGGGGTTTCCGTGCTGAAGATCCTACTATAGCTTTCGTCGAGGACCTTGAAACTGAATTCGATATCCTCGATCTCTTCGTACGAGTGGATGTCCGCGTCATAAAGCCGGATCTCAAAGGATCCTTTCTTCTTTTTGCCGGCGTCAATGTTGGAGATGGATCCGCCGTAGACATTCCAGCCGTTGACGGATACCGTGTCGATATGAACGCTGATCTTTCGGTCTGATTCGTTGACGACGACGGCCTCAAGCTGAAGGACGTGCTTCCCTTCGCCCCACTCATCGACCTTGTAATTGCCGGTAAGATAAAGCTGCACGCCGTCCTGCTCGAAAAGGACGGTTTTTTCCTGCGCGACCAGTTCGCGCCTGGCCAGCTCGTTTCGGGCGAGGTCGATGATCTCGTGGAGCTGGTCGTCCGTGAGGGAGGCGTAGTCGATGCCTTCGGACACGGCGATGCCTCCCAGGAGCATGAGGGCGGCGAGGATGGAAATGAGTTTCTTCATGGGTACCTCCCTGTATGGTTTTGGTAAGGGAAGTATACACCCGGGAAGAAGGGGGCGCAATAGGGATTTTGGGGTGATGGGGCGGGGGATGGTCGGCTGCGCCGACGGCGCACCGGCACGGAGAGAGGAGGGTCGGAGGGCAAGGGGCGGACGCACGGAGGAGGGCTGCGGGGAACCTCATCCGGCGCTCCGCGCCACCTTCCCCAAACGGGGAAGGCTTACGAGGTCATCCGGGCCGGTTGAACGGGGGGAGCCGCGGGCGGGACGGAGAACCGTCCCCTGTCGGGGGGGGACGCCGCCTGGGCGGCGCACCCTGTCGAGGGCCCCTGCGGTCGCGGAGGACGGGCAGGGACCGCGCCGATACGGGCGGCGCAAAATTAAGCGATGGCGGATTTGATGTTGCGGAGGACAAGCCGCTCCTGCTGCCTTGCGACGTTGCTGGCGATGGCCCGTGGATCGGTGCCGGTGACGTTGATGGTGGCGGGAGCGGAAACGGTGGTGTTGTTGGTGACGGTGGAGGTGTTCACGTTGGAGGCGGCGGCGTAGGCGGGGGTGAAGCTGCGCATCGGATCGCCGCCGAGGGCGCGCGCCGCTTCCCTGCCGGTCTGGACGTTGATGCCCAGGTCGTCCGCGGCCTGCCGCATCAGGGCGAGGGCCCTGGAGGGCTTGGTGACGGGGATGACGTATTCCTTGCCGTCATCACCGATGGTGGCATGCGTTTCCTTGTTGACCACGCCGCCCATGGAGAAGGCCTTGTTGGCCCCCACGTCCACCGTGACTTTGGTGGGGATGGACTTGATGGCTGTCTTGATCTTTTCAATCTGGGAGACGACGGTGGTGGCCGCGCTGGTGAATTTGGTCTTCATGTCCGAGGTCAGATTGGAGAAGACGGTACCCACCTGGCTGGGGAGGCTGCCCAGGGCATTTTTGATGCCGGTGGCCAGGGCCTTGGCCGACGAGACCCCTTCGGATTCGGCGGAGGACAGGGCGGAGGCGATGTCCTTCGCGGCGCTTTCTACGGTCTGGGCCGTTTCGTTCATCGACGAGCCGATCTCCTCCAGGGAGGAGGAGATGTTCTCCTGCGCCATGGACAGGCTGGTCTGCATGCCTACGCCCAGGGCGGAGGTGTTGGTGCCAAGGAGCACCAGCATCTCGTTGATGGCCTCGATGGAGGCGCTGGAGAGCGTCAGCATGCTCTCAAAGACCTGGGCGACCTCGGTGTCCGCGCCGCCGAAAGCGGCGACCAGGTTGTCCTTGGCCTGGCTTCCGGCCTCGCCCGCGGCGCTTTCGGCCTCGGACGCCGCGGCGTCGTCCTGGGATCCCCAGCCGAAGAGGGAAGCGAACCATCCGCCGACGCCGGAGGCGGCACCCTTTACGCTCTCCCAGGCGTTGGTGGCCCAGTCGGCCACGTCGCCGACGGCTTTGCTGACGGTCTCGCCGATGCCGGAGAAGGTGCGGCTGAACCAGCCCTTGACGTCGCTGAAGGCGCTCTGGATGTTGCTCCAGGCGGTGGACGCCCAGCCGGAAACGTCGGCCACGATGTTTCCGAGATCGATCCCCGAGAACCAGCCGGAAATGGTCGAGGCCGCGTTGGAGAAGAAGCCGGAGATGGTGTTCCACGCGTCTTCGGCCCAGCCGGAAACGGTTTCCGCGATGTTCCCAAGGTCGATGCCGGAGAACCAGCCGGAAAT
>CAMJXZ010000017.1 GCA_946409855.1 uncultured Clostridia bacterium
TTCCTGCTGGGCCGGCTTTCGCTGGAAGCCTGCCTGGCCGTCTGCGAAAAGGCGGGGGTGAAGCCCGCGGACATTGATCTGGTGGGCAGCCACGGGCAGACGCTGTACCACATCCCCCAGGAGGAGGACTATCTGGGCTGGCCCGTCAGCGGCACCCTGCAGCTGGGAGAGGCGTCGGTGATCTCCGAGGGGCTCGGCTGCCCGGCGGTCAGCGATTTCCGGGTGCGGGACATGGCGGCGGGCGGTCAGGGCGCCCCGCTGGTTCCATACGCGGAGTACCTGATTTACCGGAAGAAGGACCGGAACAGGGGGCTTCAGAATATCGGCGGGATCGGGAACATCACGGTGCTGCCCGCGGACTGCGCGCTGGAGGACGTATTTGCCTTTGATACCGGCCCCGGCAACATGGTGATGGACCAGCTGACGGAAATCTTCACGAAGGGACGCCTGCATTATGACCGGGGCGGAGAGCTGGCCCGCAAAGGGGCTGTCAGCGCTTCCCTGCTTGCCCGGATGATGGAGGACCCGTATCTGACGCTCCGGCCGCCGAAGACGACCGGGCGGGAGATGTACGGGAAGGAATATGTGGAAAAGCTGCTGTCCCTTGGGACAGAGCTGGGCCTATCCGGGGAAGACATGATCGCCACGGCGGCCCGCTTTACCGCGGAATGCATCCGGGTCGCCATCGAAGACCACTGCCGCGTCCGGCCGGAGGAGCTGATCGTGGGCGGCGGCGGGAGCAGCAACCCGTACCTGATGGAGCAGATCCGCGGCTGCCTGTCCGTCCCGGTCCTGACCAACGAAGACCTGGGCCTTTCCAGCGACGCAAAAGAGGCCGTGGCGTTCGCTGTGCTGGCCAGCGAGTGCATCCACGGCCATGTGAATAATGTGCCTTCCGTGACCGGCGCCCGGCATCCGGTGGTGATGGGGAAAATCAGCTGGTAGCGCCCAGGGAGAACGCCGTTTCGTGCACCGCCCGGCGGAAGTCCCTGACGCTGAGGCCATTCGGTTCCGTGCGGTACAGCATGTTGGTAAAAACGACCGCCCCGATGTGGTATTCGGAAGAAAAATAGATGCTGGTGCCGGTAAACCCGGTGTGCCCGCAGCCGTGGGGATAAGCGCAGTCGATCTGCAGCCCCAGGCTGCGCCCGGGGGAAGCGGGCTGTTCCTTCTGCGCCTCCCGGAACAGGCGGGAAGATGTGTTCATGTACAGCCGGCACAGGCGTTCATAGGCTTCCGCCGATGCGAAAATCCCCGCGTGGCCGGCGGCGTCGCCGAAATAATAATGGCTGTTGCCGTCCTCCACCGTGCCGATCACCGGCGTACCCAGGGGCCGGAAGCCGTCAAAGGAGATGCCGCGTTCCCGGCACATGTCCATTTCGATCCGGTTGCCGTAGTCGGAAGGGATGATGTCTTCTTCCGGGGACGGATGATAGAGAATTTTGCCAAGGCCGTACGGCTCGACCAGGTGATGCCGGAGACAGTCCGGAAGGGACATCCCGTGCACCCGTTCCAGAAGCTTCCCCAGGAGCATGAAATTCAGGTCCGAATAGACAACGCCTTCCGTCGGCGCGGTGTGCTGCAGGGCATACCGGAGCACGGCAAAAAATTCTTCCCCCCGGCGCGAATAGAACGGATACCACGCGGCGACGCCGGAGGTATGGGTCAAAAGCCGGAAAAGCGTGACGCCGGCGAGCCGCTCCCTCAGGTAATCATCCGCCGCGATCTCGGGGAAACAGGAAGCAAGCGTGTCCGACAGGGACAGCCTGCCCGCGTCGGCCAGCAGCAGGATCTGCGTGGCGGTGGCGATCTTGGTCAGGGAGGCCACGTCGAAGAGGCTTTCCGGACGCGCGTCCCCCGCGCAGCAGACGGCCAGCGTTTCCCGGTGGTCGAATACCCGGACGCAGGCGGAAGGGAAATAGCCGGCCGCGCGGTACCGGTCTGTCACGTCCTGAATATGCCATTGAAGCAGCTTTTTATCCATGTGCCATGAACCTTTCCGCCCGGCCTATCAGATGAGGCCGAGCTTTTTTTTGAGCCGAAGCACGCGGGCGACGCTTTCGTCGATCCTTTCCTCCGTCAGGACGCCCTCTTCCACGGCTTTGAGCACCGCGTCAAACGCTTCCCGGTAGCGGTAGGGCAATAGGAGAGCGTCCGCTCCGGCCTTCAGGCACAGGATGCAGGCCTGCGCCGAGTTATATTCTTTTGTGATGGCGCCCATAGACAGCGCGTCCGTGACGATCAGCCCGTCGTACCCGAGCTCCCCGCGGAGCTTTTCCGTAAGGATCACGGGGGAGACGGTGGCCGGCTCCTTGGTGCCGGTCACGTTCGGGGCGGCGATGTGCGCGGTCATGATCAGTTCGGTCCCGGCTTCGATCCCGGCGATGAAGGGGATCATTTCGCACTGGAGCAGTTCATCCCAGGTCTTCATGGTTTCGGCGTAGCCGGTGTGGGTGTCGGTGCTGGTATCCCCGTGCCCCGGAAAATGCTTGACGCAGCCGGCGACGCCCGCGATGTGCAGGCCGGCCAGATAGGCTTTGACCATTTCGGCTGCCTGCGCCGGCACGGTGCCGAAGGAGCGGCTGCCGATGACCGTGTTGCGCGGGTTGGTATTGACGTCGGCCACCGGCGCGAAATCGATGTCCAGCCCGTATTCCCGCAGGTAGCGGCCGATCCCGGCGCCGGCGTCATAGGCGTTCTGCGGGTTCCCGGTCCGGCCGATTTCTTCCATGGTCGGGAATTTGGGGACGCTGAACGCCTTGTGGTTGGCGATCCGGGCGATCCGGCCGCCTTCTTCGTCGATGCACAGCAGCGGGGGGACGCTGTTCAGCCCGTGCAGGTCCCGGGTCAGGTGGAACAGCTGGTCTTCGTCGACAATGTTCTTGGCAAAGAGGCAGAACCCGCCGCAGGGATACTGGCTGTAAAAGGCCTGCATGTCTTCCGTTACTTCCACTGTGCCCAGGATACCGTTGTCTTCCAGCTCGGCGGCGGAAAAGCGCCCTTCCAGCGCGTCCGGCCGGACAAAGAAGAGCTGGCCGATTTTTTCTCTCAGCGTCATCTGACTGATCTCCTTCTGAATGTCCTCTTCTCCCAGCGCCGGCCATACCGAAAAAAGCATGACGCAGACGGCCGACAGAAGGCAGCATGCCGTTTTGATGTGATGGTTCATATTTGTTCTTCCTGCCGCTGCGGCAGCGGCGTCCAGTGCACGGACGGGCTCCGCGAAATGCCCTGTCCGGTTGAATATAGCACGTTTTTTGACCGAATTCAATGCTTGAAAACCGGACACAAGTATCATATAATAGGATACTCAGGCTGTTTTTGCCTGAGCCGGCCGGACTTTCGCGGATAATGGAGTGCACATGAAGCATCTTTGGAAATACTTGAAAAAATACCGCTGGATTATCATGGGCGGGATGGGGCTCAAGCTCTGCGGCACGCTGGTGGAGCTGCTGATCCCCTACGTCATGGAGCATCTGCTGGACCATGTGGTGCCCGGGAAGGAACTGGCGCCCGTGCTCATGTGGGGCGGGGTCATGATCCTGCTGGCTTGCTGCACCCGTTTTCTCAACGTGACGGCCAACCGCACCGCCGTCCGGGTGGCCAGGGACAATATCATTTCCATCCGGCGGGATCTGTTTCACGCGGCGCTGAACCTGTCCGGCGGGCAGATGGATGAGATCGGCCTGCCGTCGCTGATTTCCCGTATGACGACGGACACTTATAACGTGCAGAACTTCATCCAGTCCGTGCAGACGCTGGGCATCCGGGCGCCGATCATGCTGGTCGGGGGCATCGCGATCACCCTGACGATGGATGTGGGGCTGGCGATGATCCTGTGCGTCATGGCGCCGATCATGATCGCCCTGGTGGTGTTTGTGTCCGCCAAGGGGATCCCGCTGTACGACAAGGTGCAGCAGGGGATGGACGACATCGTGCGCATCATGCGGGAAAACATCACCGGGATCCGGGTGGTCAAGGCGCTTTCCAAGGAGCCGTACGAAATGAGGCGGTTCGGAAGCGCCAATGAAACCACCACCCGGCGGGACATCCGGGCCAGCATCACCATGGCGCTGCCCGGCCCGCTGGTCACGCTTTTTCTGAACATCGGGCTTACGCTGGTGGTGCTGATCGGCGCGCGCCGGGTTCATGAAGGCGTTACCCAGCCCGGCGTGATCCTGGCGTTCCTGACGTATTTCAACATGATCCTGATGGGCGTCATGGGGCTCAACCGGGTGTTCATGATGCTGTCCAAGGCGAACGCCTCCGCCGCCCGCATCGCGAAGGTGACGGGGCTTCCGGACGATCTGCCCGTTCTTCCAAAGGAGGAGGGCGCCAAAACGGACCGGGACGGCTATATCGTCTTTGACCATGTTTCCTTCAGCTACGCGGGGGACGGGGACGAAAAGAACGTCAGCGCCGCGGCCTTTGCCGGCGCGTCCCGCCAGCAATGCCTGAAGGACATTGATTTCAGCATCCGGAAAGGCGGTTCCTTGGGCATCATCGGCGCTACCGGCAGCGGGAAGACGACCATCATCAACCTGCTGATGCGCTTTTACGACGCGGACCGGGGCCATGTGCTGGTGGACGGACGGGATGTCCGCACCTGGGACCGGGACGAGCTGCACCGCCGGTTCGGCGTGGTCTTCCAGAACGACGCGATTTTTGCCGATACCATCCGGGAGAACGTGGTTTTCGGCCGGGATGTGGATGAGCAGGCGCTGCGCGAAGCCCTGACGGACGCCATGGCGGCCGGCTTTGTGGACCGGTATGAGGACGGTGCAGAGCATGAGGCGGCCATTCACGGCGGCAATTTCTCCGGCGGGCAGAAGCAGCGGCTGCTCATCGCCCGGGCGCTGGCCGCCAGGCCGGACATCCTGGTGCTGGACGACGCTTCCTCCGCCCTGGACTACCAGACGGACGCTTCTCTCCGCAAAGCCATCCGGGAGCATCACGGGGACACCACGCTGATCGTCATCGCCCAGCGGATTTCCTCCATCATGAACCTGGATGAGATCATCGTGCTGGACGAAGGGGAAATGATCGGCAAGGGGACCCATGAGGAGCTACTGCAAAGCTGCCCGGTCTACCGGGAAATCCGGGAGACGCAGATGGGGGAGGTGAGCTGAATGGCCCGAAGGGATTCCGTGATGACCAAACCCAAGGATTCCAGAGGCGCTTTCCGCCGCCTGCTGGCCTATATGGACACGTTCCGTCTGCCGATCCTGCTGGTGGCGGTCATGTGTGTTGTCAGCAATATCCTGGCGCTTTTGGGTCCCAGCCTCGCCGGCAGCGCCATCAACGAAGCGGCGGCTGGGCAGGGAAAGGTCAACTTTGACCGGGTCGTTTATTTCGCCGTGCGGATGCTGGCGGTATACGCGGCGTCTTCGCTGCTGACCATCCTCATCCATATGGTGATGGTGAATATCTCCAAGCGGCTGGCGAACCGGATGCGGCAGGATATTTTCGACAAGCTGATGCGGCTGCCGGTGGGCTTTTTCGACCGCAATCTTTCCGGCGACATCATCAGCCGGGCTTCTTACGATGTGGACGTGATCAGCACCTGCATCGCGACGGACGTGACCTCCATCCTGACCAGCACGGTGACGGTGGCCGGCGCGCTGGTGATGATGGTGACCATTTCCCCGCTTCTGTCGCTGGTGGCGCTGGTCACGGTGCCTGCGTCCATCGCCTATACCGCCCATATGCGCAAGCTGACCCAGCCGCGGTTTGCCAGGCGCTCCAAAGCCTACGGGGCGATGAACGGCTTTGTGGAAGAACAGCTTTCGGGCCAGAAGACGATCCTGGCCTACGCGTACGAAGACCAGGTGGATGAAAAGTACGACGCCATCAACCAGACCGCCGCGCAGGCGTACTACGACGCGGGCTCGCTGGGCATGACCATCGGCCCCACGATGGGCTTTATCAACAACATTTCCCTGAGCCTGATCGCCCTGCTGGGCTCCGTTCTGTACATGAACCAGATGATCGGCCTGGGCAGCATTTCTTCTTTTGTCCTGTACTCCAGGAAATTTTCCGGGCCCATCAACGAGATCGCCAACATCATCAACGAGCTGTTTTCCGCCCTGGCGGCCGCGGAGCGGGTCTTCCACCTGCTGGACCAGACGGAAGAAAAGCCCGACCGGGAGAATGCCCGGGCGCTTTCAGACGTTCGGGGCGACGTGGCGCTTTCCCATGTGTCCTTCGGCTATGATCCGGGGAAAACCGTCATTCACGATCTGTCCATGCGGGCGGACGCCGGGAAGCTGATCGCCATCGTCGGCCCGACCGGGGCCGGCAAAACGACCATCATCAACCTGCTGATGCGGTTTTACGACGTGGACAGCGGCGCGGTGACGGTGGACGGGCTGGATATCCGGGACCTCAGGAGAACCAGCCTGCGGTCCGCTTACGCGATGGTGCTGCAGGATACCTGGGTATTCCACGGGACGATCTTTGACAACATCGCCTACGGCAAGGAAAACGCTACCATGGAAGAGGTGGTGGCCGCCGCCAGAGCGGCCCACATCCATCCCTTTATCATGCGGCTGCCGGAAGGGTATCAGACCGTGATCAGCGAGGACGGCGGCAATATCTCCAAAGGGCAGAAGCAGCTTTTGACCATCGCCCGGGCGATGCTGTACAATTCGCCCATGCTGATCCTGGACGAGGCGACCTCCAACGTGGACACATCCACCGAACGGGAGATCCAGCACGCCATGCGCAGACTGATGAAGGGCAAAACCTGCTTTGTGATCGCGCACCGCCTGTCCACCATACAAAACGCGGACCGGATCCTGGTGGTCAACCAGGGGGACGTGGTGGAGCAGGGGACGCACGAAGAGCTGATGCGGGCCAGGGGATTCTATTACGGCCTGTACCGGGCGCAGTTTGAATAACGGGGGAGAAAGGCCCCGATGATTTGTTTGATCCGATATGACACAAAACGAAAAAAAGAAAAAACAACGGACCTGGATTGAGTGGCATCCGGTGGGGCAGCGCATCGTCAAGACCGCCGCCGCGGTGACGCTTTGTCTGTTTTTCTATATGCTGCGTGGGTACCAGGGGGAGACCATGCCCGCGGAAGCGGCCATCACGGCGATCATCTGCATGCAGCCCTATGTGCACGGCACCAGGGAAAACGCCCTGACCCGGCTGTCCGGCACGGTGATCGGCGCTTTCTGGGGCTTTTTGTTCCTGCTGCTGATGCTGTTTTTCCCGTCCCTTGGCAAGAACCTGTTCGTGCTGTACGCGCTGATGGGCGTGGGTACGCTGATCACCCTGCACAGCACGGTGCTGATCCGCCAGTCCGAAGCTTCCGGCCTGGCGGCGATCGTGTTTGTCTGCGTGGTGATCGCCTATCCGGATATAACCAACCCCATGGACCAGGCGTTCCACCGGATATTGGATGTGCTGCTGGGGACGGCGGTCGCACTGGGGGTCAACGCCATCCGCCTGCCGGGCGTGCGGCAGCATCAGAAAGCGTTCTTTGTGCGGATGAAAGACCTGGCGCCGGATCAGTTCGCGCATCTTTCCGCGCCGGTGCTGTTCCGGCTGCAGGCGCTGTTTCAGGAAGAGGCGAAGATATGCCTGATGTCCGAACATGCGCCTTCCTTCCAGACCTCCCAGCTGGGAAGCACAAAACTGACCCTGCCCATGATCGTGATGGACGGCGCCGCCATCTACGACGCCAATGACAACGAATATCTCAGCACGACCACCCTGGACCCCGCGTCCTGCCGGTGGCTGGTGAAGCGGCTGAATACCCTGCATGACAGCTATTTTATCTATACGGTTCACCAGAACCGAAACTGCATTTTTCATCACGGCCAGCTGACGGAGCCGGAGCGCACGGTGTATCAGCACCTGAAAAGGTCCCCCTACCGCTACTATCTGGACGACGACCACTATTCCGCGTCGGACGTCGTATACATCAAGATCGTCACGGACCGGGAGGAAGCGGAGCGCGTTCAGCGCGACCTGGCGCCGGTGCTGGAAAAGATGAAGATCCGATCCGTGATCCGTTCCCAGGCGGGGCTGGAAAAGGGCTGCAGCCTGTATTTTTACGCCTCCCACGCGGATATGCGTCACGCGCAGGAGCACCTGGTCAAGCTGCTCAGGCAGAAGGATGAGAACCTTGAGGTCCGCGATATGGTGCCCCAAAGGGATTACCGGACCGAGCATGACGCCGTGCAGCTGCTGAAAAAGGTCTACAGGGAATATTCGCCCTCCGTCTTTTCGGTGTGGCTGAAGGGCCGGAAAAAAGCGGGCGCCGCCGGCGGAAAACAGGCGTAATCCCGCCGCTTTACGGGCAAATTATTGTAAACATGCCGTTTGCCGTATTTTCATTTGATGATGAATATGGTATAATCTCTGGTGTTCGCGAATGCTTTCGCGGGAGGTGTCGCTTTGCTTTTACGGATTCTGTCGCTGCTGGTCGTGCTGGGCATCTGTTCCTTCACGCTTCCGGCAGCCGGGGAAGAGGACAGACAGCGGGGAATCCGGATGCTGTGCCTGAACGTGGGCAAGGGAGACGCCATTCTGATCTCGCTGGAGGGCAGGCATTACCTGATCGACACGGGTTACAAAAGGACCTGGAAGAGCCTCAGAACCAACCTGGAAAGGGAATCCGTCCGGCATCTGGACGCCGTGTTCATCACCCATCCCCATAAGGACCACGCGGGCGGCCTGGAAAAACTGCTGCAAAGCGGCATTCCGGTGGACCAGATCTGCGCGCCCAGGCTGAGCCAGGTAGGCTGCGGGGCAGGGCATCCCGCCGTCCTGGCCGCGGCTGAAGCCGGGAAACAGGTCCGGTTCCTCCACGCGGGGGATCATCTCCCGGTCAGCCATACGGCGTACTTTGAGGTCCTGGGGCCGATCGCCCTGAATACGGATAACGACAACAACAACTCCCTGGTTATGAACCTGGTTTCCCGGGACGGCGTCATCCTCCTGACGGGGGATATGAAAGCGGAAGAGGAACTCACGCTGCTCAAGGCGGATGTGCTGGCGCCCTGCGACGTGCTGAAGGTGCCGTTTCACGGGAAAAGCGCCGCTTCGACGAACGCTTTTTTGCGGGCCGTCCGTCCGAAGGTCAGCGTGATTTCCACATCCTCCAAAGAAGAAAAGGATACGCCGGCCCGGGATACGCTGGACCGGCTGGCTTCCGCCGGCTCCCGGATCTATGTGACGCAGGACGCGCCGGAAGCGATCCTGGTGGAACTGAGAAACAAATCCGTTTCTGTCCGGATACTGGGCTGACGGGGCAGAAGTTTCCTTTGTGATATGATTTATTGAACACGCCGGAGGTTTCACATGCGTAAAATCCTGATGCCTGTGCTGCTGGTCCTTCTGCTGCTTGCGCTGCCGGCCGCCGCCGGGGCGCTGACGGTCAGCGGTTCTCTCCAGCAGCTGAACAGAAGCGGCGGGGTGCCGCTTGCGGATATTGCGGTTCATCTGGAAAGGGAGGACGGGTTTACCCTCTCCGCCCGGACAGGCGCCAACGGCGAATACCGCTTCAGCAATGTGGAAGCCGGCACCTACCGCGTGAAAGTCCGTCTGCCGCAGGATCATGTGGCCGCCGCCATGGGGGATAACAGCGCCCTCCTTCCCTCAAACAGCGAGGAAGCCGCGACCCCGTGGATGAAGATCACAGAGGATACGAGGATCCCGCTGGGCTCTTCCCGGACGACGGCGGGCATTTCCGTTTCCGCCTTTGTCGATTCCAACGAAAACGGCGGCCACATGAGCACGGAGCCCGCGCTGGCCGGCGTCACGGTGGAAGTGTACGCGGATGGCTATCTGGACCTGCCGCCGGTGGCCAGCGCCGTCAGCAACAAAAAGGGCGAGCTGTCCCTGCCGGGCATGTCCCCGGGCACCTACCGGCTGAAGGCGATTCTTCCGTCGGGATACATGATCGGCCCGGTCGGCAGCAAGGTGAACATCTATTATAACTGCTTCCGCCTGAATGACGCCGGGGAAGCCTGGACCGACCCGATCACCCTGGAAAAAGGCACCCAGGGGATGGGCGTCGGTGCCGTGGCGGCCGGCAGCGCCAAAGGGCTGATCTATCTGGATCAGAATCAGAACGGGCGGATGGACGCCGGGGAAACGGGGTTTCAGGAAGCGGCTGTTTCCGTTTATTCCGAATCCCAGGGGTTTGAGATGAAGGCGCAGGTGCAGCAGGACGGCACGTTTGTGTTTGACCCCCTGCAGCCCGGGGCTTACAGCTTCCGCGTTACGCTGCCGGAAGGGTTCATGTTTGCCGCGCCGGGGAGCGGAAGCCTGCTGACCAACGGGTACGGCAGCTCGGACGCCGCGCCCATCACCGTCGCCCGGGAAAAAATCACCGAGATCGGTTCTGTCGGCGTGATCCCCGCCAGCGGGGTCAGCGTGCGGTTCTATCTGGATGAAAACGCCAACGGGCGGATGGATCAGGGAGAAAAGCCGTTTGCGGGGCATCTATCCATCCGGGCCGGCGGGCAGGAAGTGCTGGCTGTGTCCGCGGACGAAAACGGCCTTGCCCGGGCGCCGGTGGTCCGGGAAGGGGCGCTGACGCTGACGGCGTCCGTTGAAAAGACGGGCGGCGGCGGCCTGCCCCTTGCGGCGGACGGGATTGTTTTTTCCATTCCCGGCAGCCAGAACGACTTTTCCGCCGGTACGGCGGTCACGTCCGTTGCGCTGGATATTGAACTGGCGGGCGGGGAACAGAAAACCCTGTACGCGGGCGTCACGCAGTCGTCTTCCGTCAGCGGCCAGGTCTATATGGACGCAAACGGCAGCGGCGTCTGGGACCCGCTGGAAGGTACACTGCCTGATTTTACGGTGCAGATGGTGGACGCGGAAGGAAGCGTCACGGCGCAGACCGTTACCGACCGGAGCGGCACCTTCCTGTTCCCGGCCCTGCAGCCCGGGGAGCAGACGGTCCGGATCCTGCTGAAGGATCCGTATATCGCTTCCGTGCCGGACGGAAAGGCCGATACCTGCATCGTTTCCCAGACCACGGATTACGGGGAAACGGCCCCCTTCCGCCTGAAGCCGGGGCAGAAGGTGGACGGCCTGCAGATGGCGCTGTTCATGGCCTCGACGATTCAGGGCCATGTGCTGGTCCATGAGGCGGACGGACGCGTGACGGGCCTGAAAGACGTGCAGGCGGTGCTCATCCGGCAGGACGGCACCCGGTATTCGGATTTCGCCAGCGACCGGACGAATGAAGAAGGATTCTTCTTCCTCAAGGGGATCCTTCCGGGGACGTATACGGTGCTGTATACCCTGCCGGACCACGCCCTGTTTGAAAATACCGATTCGCTGTCCGTTTACTCGCCCGCCGTGGAATGCGGGAACGGCACGGAGGCGGCGGTCCCGGATGTGTTTGCCGTCCGCACCGCGCAGGTGGCCGGTACCGTCACCATGGACGGGCTGCCGGTGGGAAACGCGAAAGTAACCGCGGTCCATCAGGAAAGCGGGAGAACCGCGACCGTGGAAACCGATCAGGAAACAGGAGCGTTTGACCTGAAGCTTCTGCGGCCCGGCACCTATCAGATCACGGCCGTCCTGCCGGAGACGCTGGTCTTTGGCGCGGAAACCATGCTGGTGCCCGCGTGCGCGGACAATGTCTCCAACGTGACGCTTCCCCTGGCGATGGGGCAGCACCTGACGGATCAGTCGGTCACCGCCACTTATCCCGCGGTCGTCAACGGCACTGTATACTATGACGCTGATCATTCGGACCGGATGGAGGCGGGGGAAGAAAAACTGCCCGGGTTTGAGCTCGCGCTCTGCGGCGCGGGCGGTGAAGTGATTCATTCCCTGACCGCGGACGAAAACGGCGCGTTCACGACCCCTCTGCTGGTGCCGGACAGCTACCGGCTGCGCGCGGTGCTGGAGGAGGACTGCATCCTGGTGGGCGGCTATCAGATCAGTCAGACGGAATGGGTGCTGGATGTCCGTCCGGGCAGCGGCGAAACCCTGGAGCAGGATGTCGGGATCCTTCGCTTCGCTTCCCTGAGCGGTCATCTGTGGAGCCTGGACGGTTCCAAACGCCATGTGGGCGGGCTGCGCGTCAGCCTCCTGAACGGGGAGGACGATGACCTGCCGCTGGCGGAAACGGTGACCGATGAAGACGGTTACTACGAATTCGTCCGTCTGTACCCGGGGCAGTACCGCCTGAAGGTACAGCTGCCGGAAGGGTTCGGCTTTGCCCGGAACGCCGATATGGACGGCGTGAGGAGCAGCGTCATCCTGTCCAACGACCGGGACGGGATCAGCGCGCCTTTCACCCTGGTCATGGGGGAAAAGCAGAAAAACGCCGATATCGGCTTTGGCGCCAAAGGCTCCACCGGGGATTTCGCCTGGCTGGATGAAAACGGGAACGGTATGCAGGACATCGGGGAAAAGGGCATTCCGGGGATCCGGCTGGAGCTTTACCAGGGGGATGAACTGGTCGCGCAGACGGAAACGGATATCTACGGCCACTTTATGTTCCGGGATATCTATCCGGGCAAGTATACCCTGCGCGTCACCATGCATCCGGAACTGCGGACCACGGTGCACCAGACGGAGTTCCCGCTGATCAACAGCATCATGCCGGAAGCGGACGGCCTGACCGTGGAGGCGGACATCATGATCCCCAGCGGAACGACCACCCTTTCCAACGACCTGGGCTTTGTCCTGCGGAGGGAAGGCGTCTATCCGGCCGTGATGGACACGATCCCCACGATGGACTGGAGCTACGGCGGCCGGAAAAACAACGGGAGATGATCCGTTTTCGGCGCGGAAAGACGGCTTTTCCCAAAAAGCTGGCGCATTCAAGGCCGGTTCCGTGAAAATTCAGACGAAAATGCCCGAAAAAATGAGAAAAAACCTTGTCATCCGTCCGTTTTTCCTGTATAATACGAACGTTGTCATCATTTTCGCAAGATAAGGAGATGCCCCAAAATGCGCAACAAAACAATCCTTTTCGTATGCATGCTGCTGGCTGCTTCCGTGATCCTGAGCGGCTGCTCTCTGGTGGTGAAGGATCCTGTCAAGGATGCCGCCCGCGTGGTTCTTCAGGTGAACGATGACCAGGTCACCAAGGCGGACTTCCTCAAGCAGGTCAGCGAAGAAGAAGAAGGCATGAAGTCCTATTACGCCAACATGGTCCAGCTGTACCAGCTGTACTACGGTTATTCCATGCGGATGCCGACCGATGAAGAAATCCACACCGAAGCCGTGACCGCCGTGCACGACCGGCTGGTGAAGGACTTTGTCCTCAAGCAGAAGGCCAAGGAACTCAAGCTGGATACCCTGACGGAAGAAGAAACCGCCAGCGCCAAAGAAGAAGCCCAGAAGAGCTACGACGAGATGCTGCAGCAGATCATCGACAACGGCATGCTGGGCGAGACCGCGAGCGAGGGAGACGCCCTCAAGGAAGAAGCCCGCAAGTACGCCGAAGAGCATAATTACGGGACCCTGGACAGCTTTGTGGAAAACGCCCTTGAAACCGCTGTGGAAAACAAGGTCCGCAATGAAGCGATCAAGGACGTCGCTGTGACGGATGAGGAAGTCAAGAATCAGTACGACGTGAATGTCGCCGACGCCAAGACCAAGTACGCGGAAGACATTTCCGCTTACGGCACCGCGGTCAACAACGGCGAATCCGTTTATTACGCGCCGGCCGGATACCGCTACGTCAAGCAGATCCTGCTGCAGTTCTCCCAGGAGGATGAGGACGCGATCCAGGCGGCGAGCTCCGCTGTTTCCACCGCCCTGACCAACGTCAACAATGCCCAGGCTGCCGTGACCGAAAACGAGACCGCGCAGACCGCTGAAGGCGTGACCGAAGAAAAGCTGGCCGAACTCAAGGCCGCCCGCGAGGGCCTGGACCAAGCGCTGACCGACGCCAAGGCCGCCTATGAAGAAGCCAAGCAGCAGAGCCAGCAGGTGATCGACGCCGCGTTTGCCAACCTGCAGGGCGAGCTGGACGAGGTTGAGGCGAAGATCGCCGCCGGCGAAGATTTTGACGCCCTGATGGAACAGTACAACGATGACCCCGGCATGAAGCGGGAGCCCGGCAAGACCAACGGCTATGCCGTCTGCAAGGATTTCACGCCCTTCGAAGGCGCCTTTGTGGATGCCGCGATGGCGCTTGCCAACATCGGCGATGTTTCCGAACCCGTCAAGAGCAATTCCTACGGCTACTACATCATCAAGTACGTGGCTGATATCCCCGAAGGAGAAACCGGTCTGGAAGCGTTCGCTGAAACGCTCCGCGCGGAACTGCTGTCCTCCAAGCAGGATGAAGCCTACAATAAAGCAGTGGAAGACTGGACCAAGGCCGCCAAGATCACTTACCATGAGGATTGGCTGACTGACTGATCCGGCAATGAACTGTCCGGTTTGACAGCTTCAAACAAGACCCCCGGAGCCCGCCGTGAAAACGTCGGCTTGCTCCGGGGGCTTTAATATGGAGGTTTTTGTATGAATCGGGCCATATATTGACTATCTTTAACCTTGAATATGGCCAAATCGTGTCAGAAGTCAGAATGGCTTTGCTTTTTTGCGCCGGATATGGTATTGTATTGGCGGAGGAGAAAAGTTCTCCCCAAGTCCCTGTGAAAGGATAGGTTTCAAAGATGACAGAATTTCATGCCACGACCATCTGCGCCGTACACAAGGACGGCCATACCGCCATTGCCGGTGACGGACAGGTCACCATGGGCGAACACACCATATTCAAAGCCAACGCGCATAAAGTCCGCAGGATTTTTAACGATCAGGTCATTACCGGGTTTGCCGGCACCGTTTCGGACGCGTTTTCCCTCTGCGAGCGTTTTGAGGAAATGCTGACCCAGGTAGGCGGCAACCTGGAACGGGCCGCGGTCAATCTGGCCCAGGAATGGCGGATGGGGAAAGCCGCCCGCCAGCTGGACGCGATGCTGATCGTCGCCGATAAAAGCAGGATGCTGATCCTCTCCGGCACCGGTGAAGTGATTGAACCGGACGGCGGCGTCGCCGCGATCGGTTCCGGCGGGAATTTCGCGCTGGCGGCTGCCAGGGCGCTGTATGAAAATACGGACCTTTGCGCGCACGATATCGCCAGGAAAGCGCTGGAGATCGCCGCGTCCATCTGTGTCTATACCAACGACAACATCATTGTGGAAGATATTTAAAGGAGAGCAACGGAATGAAAGAACTATCTCCCCATGAAGTGGTTCGCCAGCTGAACCGGTACATCATCGGTCAGGATGAGGCCAAGCGGGCCGTCGCGATCGCGCTGCGGAACCGGTACCGCCGCGCTCAGCTGCCGGAAGAAATGCGCGAGGAAATCACCCCCAAGAATATTCTGATGATCGGCCCGACCGGCGTGGGCAAAACGGAAATCGCCCGCCGGCTGGCCAAGCTGGTGGACGCCCCCTTCATCAAAGTGGAAGCGACCAAGTTTACGGAAGTCGGCTATGTGGGCAGGGATGTTGAATCCATCATCCGGGACCTGACGGAAAACGCGGTCCGCATGGTGCACGATGAGTTCGCGGCCAAGGTACGGACCCGCGCGCAGGTCCTCGCGGAAGACAGGCTGCTGAACCTGCTGGCGGGCATCCAGAAAAAGACCAGCAATCCCTTTGATTTCCTGCTGGGCAAGAACTCGGCCAATATGCAGCCGCAGCAGACGGAAGAGGAAAAGCAGGTCCTTGCCCGGCGCAAGGATGACCTGCGGGAGCAGCTGCGCCGCGGCGAACTGGACAACCAGGAAATTGAGATCGAGGTCGAAGAGCAGGCGCCTCAGCTGGAAGTGGGCGGCGCGTCCATCAACATCGGCGACATGATGGGCGGCATGATGCCGAAGCGCACCAAGATGCGCCGCGTCAAGGTGCACGAGGCGCGGGACATCCTGATCGCGGAAGAATCCGATAAGCTGATCGACGAGGACGCCGTTCGCGAGGAAGCGGTGCGCAGGACCGAACAGAGCGGTATCGTCTTCCTGGACGAGATCGACAAGATCGCCGGGCACGGCGGTTCCGGCAGCGGGCCGGATGTATCCCGGGAGGGCGTGCAGCGCGATATCCTGCCGATCGTGGAAGGCAGCACCGTCAACACCAAGTACGGGCCTGTCCGGACGGACTTCATGCTTTTTATCGCCGCCGGCGCGTTCCACGTCGCCAAGGTGACCGACCTGATTCCGGAGCTTCAGGGCCGTTTCCCGGTGCATGTGCGCCTCAAGTCGCTGTCCGAGGAAGACTTTGTGCAGATCCTGACGAAGACGGACAACGCCCTGACCAGGCAGTATACCGCCCTGCTGGAAGTGGATAAGGTACACCTGACCTTCGAAGAGGACGCGCTTCGGGAGATCGCGAAGATCACCCTGCGGGAAAACGAAGCCGGGGAAGACCTGGGCGCGCGGCGCCTGCACGGCATCTTTGAGGAACTGCTGGAAGACGTTTCGTTCAACGCCGCCGGCGGGGACATGCCGGATGTCTACTTGACCATTACCGAGCAGTATGTGAAGGAACACCTGAAGGCCGAAAAAACGCTGGACACGAAAAAATACATTCTGTGATCCGCCGGGAGGAGGCGCGCCGGTCACGCCCGATCAAAAGCCGCCTGCCCGCGGCGTTCCCGCCCTGTGCGGACGGAGATGCCGCGGGCAGGCGGTTTCCCATGAAATACAAAAAAACAAGCGCGGTCCGTATCATCGGCGGACCGCGCTTGTTTGTCAGTTGCCCTGGATGGCAGGCGCATCGGGCACGGTAAAGTATTTCTGCTTGACGTCTTCCCTGGTTTCGTCTGCCCGGAGCTTCCGGAAGAGCACGATGAAGCGGGTCAGGTTTGCTTCGTCAAAGCAGGTGGACAGGGTCAGCAGGGGATCGTCCACGGTCACATCCACCTGGCTCAGGTCCAGGATGGACAGCTCCCGGGCCCTTTTGATGAACTGCTCGAAATCCGCCTCGGTCTTGAAGTTGCGGATGTAGAAATTGAAGTAGTTGGCTGCTTTCGGGTTGGTGACATCACAGTTGATCACGGCGATGGGAATATAGTCCCCGTTTTCATAGATGGAATTAAAGGTGGTGAAGGGGTTCGGGTCAATCACGTCATAGGAGCTGAGCATTTTCAGCTCGCCGAACATGGAACCGGTTTTCATGTTGTGGGCGTAGATGATCAGATTATCGTCCCGCGGCCAGATGCAGTTTGTCTCATCCAGGAACGCGCAGCCCTCCCGGTTTTCCGCCCGGGAGAAATCGTGGGTCATATAGAACTGGTTGTCGCTCTGTACAACCGCGAAGTCGATGCGGTAGATCGCGTCGGTCTTGAGCCACCCGACCATATGGTCGTTTTTTTCGATCAGCGAATGGTACTTGTACTGTGTTCTGGGGGGAAGGGTCGCGGGGGCCTTGGTGCGCAGCGCGGTGGAAGCGGGGCCGGCTTTTGTGGCGGCAGGCGAACGGGGGGCGGGGGTTCTGGAAGCGGAGACCGCCGTCCCGCTGTCCCCGGGGGCGTCTGTGCCCAGCAGTTCACGGTTCTGTTTGTTGATTTCTTCTGTCCGGTTATTGTCCTGCTGCTTGAGGGCCAGCTGAACGCCGCCGTAAATCAGCAGGATCAGACAGACGGCAGCGATCGCCGGATAGAGCCATTTGGGCGTTTTCTTTTTGTGCTTCGCGCTGCGTCTGCCCTGGCGGACCAGGGTATCGACAGGCTGCTGTTTCCTGCTGTGCTGGTGCTGGTTGGAACGTTGTTGAGACATGGGGATCCTCCGATTGGTGCGGATAAAATGAGATTTGCCGGGGAAAGCCAGAGGAATGACGGGCGCGGCGCCTTATCCTTCGTAAGGCCGGTAGAAAACGGACAGCACCCAGTTGATCAGGAATTCCTCATCGGCATGGAATTCCTTATAGCCGTCATTGCCGATGGTATGTGTGCCGGCCAGCTGCGTGATTTCGCCGACCTGGTACTGGGACGCTTTGACCGCCTCGTTGATCAGGCGGCCGCGGGCGACGTTGGTCGTCAGATCGTCGCCCAGGGTTTCAAACATCGTATCGATAAAGTCAGAGTCCTTCAGGCGGGCGAGCAGCTTGTCCTTAGCGGCCAGCATGTAATTGCGCTGGCGGGCCATCCGGGAGACGTTGGTCCCGTCGTCCACGCCCATGCGGGAATGGACGTAATCATAGGCGTCCTTGCCCATCAGGTGGATGGTGGCGCCTTTGACAAAGGCGGGATTGATCTTGGTATGATCCTCCTCCATGGTGACGGTTACGCCGCCCAGCAGGTCGTTCAGCGCCGCGATGGAGGACATGTTGAGGGAATAATACAGGTCCAGCGGCTCTCCCTGCAGCAGGTTGCTGACGGTTTTCACGGTGTAGGCGCAGTTGTCCTCCTGGGTTTTTCCGTAGCTGTGGGAGAGGGCGATCTGCATGGGCCGGGTGCCGATCACATGGCCGAGCACGCCGAGCGTTTCCACATCCGTAATGGTATCACGGTCGATCTGCAGCATGCTGATCTTTTTATCGGAGGAATCGATAACGATCAGCAGCAGAAAGTCAGCCTGGCCGCCCTGCTGATAGCCCCATTGTTCCTTGGCGTTTTCCCCGCGGTCCACGCCGATCAGGAGAATGGGGGTCAGGCCGGTCCGCTCGATATAGGTCTTCCCTTTGTATTCCCGCTTGGCCAGCATGCCGAAATCGGGGCTGATTTCCTGGGGGACATTTTTTTCTTCCTCTTCGAACAGACCCGGCACGATCAGGATCGCGGCGATCAGCACAGCGAGCGCCAGGATCAGCCAGATCAGCTTTTTACCGTGTTCATTGGTCATTCTGCGTGACGCCACAGGCATCCCTTCTTTCTTTGCAGGTAGCAGTGTATGGGGGAATTATACCAGATGCCGGTCAGGAAGGCAAGGCTCTTTCCTTCAGAATCCACGCGCCGGGACCGCCGTTCAGGAATGGGCCGGGGATCGGGTTACTGATTGTTCTGCCGAAATAATCCGTATCCAGCGCAAGCCGGGAACCGTCCGGGCTGTCAAAGGGCTGCTCCGGTTCAAAGGCAAGGCCGAGGTTTTCCGTCCGGATCAGGGGACAGGCGGTTTCGGGCAGAACCCGGTACAGGTCGGTTCTAAGCACCCAGCGGCCGTCATCCCCGATGACCTGAGCGGAAACCCGGTCCGGGATTTCCTGGGCGCCGGTGTCCTTGCTGTCCTTGACCGCGCCGTTCAGATAGACGTTTCCGCCGTAGCGCATGGGCAGGGGCCGGTAGTAGATGCCGGTCTGCCAGGCGGACAGGGCGGCCTGCCGGCTGAAGGAGGAAACATACGCCGCTTCCGACGGGCAGTATTCCCAGGGGAAGGTGCCGCAGCGGAAAAAGGTTTCCGGGTCCTCACCCATCGCCCGGGCCAGTCCGGCCAGGTGTGGCTTTGCCGGCTGCTGCACAAACAGATTGTTCAGGAACCGGCCGTCCCCGCCCAGGATGGTCATGAAGCCGGCGATGTCCGTCGAGTGCGGCACGTGGTAGGGGGTATAGCGCACCGCGTCCGCCCGGTCGTCCGCGGTGTTCCGCACCCCGCGTCCGACAAAGGTAAAGGAGCCCGCGATCAGGTTATGGCAGAACGCGAAGCCCTGAGCGCTCAGGCGGCAGGATACGGCGGACAGGAACAGGTTGCGGTCGACCAGCGTGGGGCCGTGGGAAACTTCCAGAAACAGGTCCTCGCCCAGCGAGAGCCCGCCCCGCAGCCGGACGCCGGCCGGCGGTTCGTTGTGGTGGAAGGCGTTGCCTGTAACCCGGGTGCCCTGAGCCTGCCAGTCCAGCCACAGGCCGCGGGTGCAGTGATGGATATGATTGCCGCTGATCACCGTGTCGATAGCCGCGTGCAGCTTGATCCCGCCGATCTCGGCGCCGGACAGTTCCTGCCTCGTGTTGATGTGGTGGATGTGGCAGTTCTCGATCCGGCTGAAGGCGCAGCCCATATGGCCGACAAT